>JAFEBQ010000036.1 GCA_018242585.1 Planctomycetota bacterium | reverse complement strand
CGTGAGACAGGTCGGTCCCTATCTACTGTGGGCGTTCGAAACTTGCGGAGGGTCTTCTTTAGTACGAGAGGATTTAGAAGGACGTTCCTCTGGTGTTCCAGTTGTCGCGCTAGCGGCATGGCTGGATAGCTAAGAACGGAAAGGATAAACGCTGAAAGCATATAAGCGTGAAGCCCGCTCCAAGATCAGGTTTCGTTGAGCAATAGCTCGAGAGTCCCCTGGAAGACGACCAGGTTGATAGGCCGGATGTGTACGCGCAGTAATGTGCTTAGCTAACCGGTACTAATGGACGATTGCTTGACCACATTTATCAAACGCTTCCAGTCGCCCGGTGTTCCGGCGATGTAACGGTAAGCTTCTTTACAGAGGCTCTGCCACGCGATTCCTCAAATCGTGTACGTCGTCAGATTCCAGGCTGCTAGATGCCGTGACCACCTTGCTTCAACCACAGCGTTGCTTTAACCAAGCACGTTGATAAAACAGTTCTGTCAAAGAACACCCAAGTGTGCGGGGTTTTACCGCCCCGCCCACTTTTTTCCGGTGGCCATATCGGAAAGGTCACACCCGTTCCCATTCCGAACACGGTAGTTAAGCTTTCCGAGCCGATGGTAGTACCACAAGTGCGAGAGTAGGTGCTGCCGGATTTTTACAAACAACGCCCCGCGTGAACCAGTTTCACGCGGGGCGTTTTTGTTTGCACATGCATGTTCCTTTGTGAGGACGTCGCTGTTCGTTCGCCGGCCCTCGTTCTTTGCGCAACTCGACGATGACCACTACCGAACTTTGGTCCTTTCTCTGGCGCGGCTATCTGCTGACCGTCGCGGTTGAGACGCCGATTCTGTTGGTCGGCCTGCGGGCGTGTCATTCGCTGCGCCACCGGCTACTGGCCGGCTTGTGGCTGACGGCCTGCACTTACCCGATCGTGATTCTCACGATGCCGGCGCTGCTGCTGAGCGATGATGCGCGCTGGCCGTATTTGCTCGTGGCCGAAGTGTTCGCCCCGGGGGCCGAATGCCTGCTGTTCTGGCTGGCCTTCAATCGCCGAACCGCGTCGCCGCCGGCCGGCGCCCGGCGAGACTACGTGGCGATCATCGTCGCCAACCTGGCGTCCTTTGCGACGGGCGAAGTCGTCGGACGTCTCGGGATGTGGTGAACTGTTTTGTCCGTGGTCAGTGGTCCGTTGTCAGTTGCCAAAAAGCGATTAGCGGCTAGCGATTGGCGATTAGCCAGCAGCAAATCGCGATGGACGACCTGCATCGCCACCTTCGCCACATCGATGCAACGGTTTTGCAGCTTTGTCTGCACTAGCAACTAGCCACTAGCAACCAGCAACTTTTCCCCCTCTTCACCCCCCCAACCCCTACATTCGTCACGATTCCGATAGAGCGGAGCACCCGAACCGGCCGATGATAGAGGCGAGACGCCTTAGGGCCTTTTGCTAGCACTGCTGGTAACAGCAGGAGAACGATTCGTGGCGCTTCGCAACAACCATCTGCTCGCCCTGGTGCTGACGGCCGCCGTTACGGCGTCGGGCTGCGCCACCGGCTCGGGCTTCAGCTTTCCGGTCCCGTCCTGGCTGGGCGGCACGGGGCAACCCACGCCGGCCGCAACCGCCAAGAAGAACGCGGATATCTCCAAGGCCCAGGCCGCCGCTCAGCATAAGGAAATGAACAAGCAGTTCGGCGTCAAAGAAGACGCCAACTTCTTTCAGAAAGCCGGCACGTCGATGTCGGTGGCCTATCATTCGACCACCGACAAGGTCGCGGGCTGGATCGGACAAAAGAAGCCCGAGGCTCAGACGGTCGACGCCGTGTCGCTCAAGACGCCCGCCAACGCCAGCGCCGAGACCTATGTCATCGCCGCTCGCATGCAGGAGCGTAAAGGCAATCTCGACGACGCGATCATCAAGTATCAGAAAGCTCTCGAAATCGAGCCCAAGCATCTTTCCGCCCAGGTCGGCCTGGCCCGGCTTTACGATCGCCAGGGCAAGTTCGATGAAGCGGTGAAGATTTATCACCAGGCGCTGTGCAACGTGCCCAGCGAAGCGGGCACGTGGAACGACCTGGGCCTGTGTGAAGCCCGCCGTGGCAACCTGGAAGATTCGGCCAAAGCGCTCCGCAAGGCGACCGACCTGCAGCCCGATCGGGTGTTGTATCGCAACAACCTGGCCAAGGTGCTGGTCGAACTGAACCGTGCGCCCGAGGCCGTCGCGCAACTGCAAGCGGTCCACGGCAAGGCCGTCGCTCACTACAACATTGGCTATCTGCTGCAAGAACGCGGTCAGTCGGCCGCCGCCTTGCAAGAGTTCCAGCAAGCCGTGGCCGCCGATCCCAACATGGAGCAGGCCGCGCAATGGGTCGCCCAGCTTTCGGGCGCTTCGGCCGCGGGACTGGCGGCTAACGGGACGTCCGGCGCCAACAAGAACCAAACGGTCCTGTCTGTGCCGGCCGTCGCCGCAGGAACAACGACCACCGAACCTCGCGTGGCCGCGCGGCCGAATGCCGGCGCGCCGATAGCGCCGCCGCTGCAACAGCCTGCGGGCATTCAGCCCTTGCCTGCCGCGCAGCAACCCGTCACCGCGCCAGGTGTTCAAACTCAACTACTGCCGCCGGCTCAGCCCACCGCACCGGTACAACCGACGATCATTCGTCCGGTCGGGCCAGCTCAACCGGCCGCACCGACGCAACCTGCGGCGACAGCGCCCCAGGCCCGGCTGCCGTTGAGTGTCGAAAGCTTGCCGCCGCCGGTCGCGGTGCCGAGCAACCAGGTGCAAATGCTGCCTCCGGTAGGCTCGGGCTCGTAGAATCACTCTTTAACGAGTCGCTACCAGGGCGGACTGTCGTGGGTGGCCCAGGTGCTTTCACCTGGGTGGCCGAAGGCCACAAGAAACCTCGCGCGCCGTCCCACACGGGTGGCGAGTTTCCATTGGGGTTGCGCGTGCCCATCGAGTTTCTTGTTGCTGCGCAACACCGATGGCTAAGCCATCGGTGCCACCCAGGCGCTAGCCCTAGCTCGCGCAGCCGATCAGGATTTCACCGCGGCCGCCGTTCAGATGATCGCCGGCGAATTGCTCGAACGCGGTTGGCCAGTTCTCGGGGGTGAAGCCCAGCCCGCGTAGGAACTCCTCGTACAGCCGCAGGTACGTCGGCTGGCACCGACCCGAGGGGCGAAACATCGGCAGCAGCTCCGGCCTTCCGGCCAACACAATCAGGCTGCCACGTCGCATCCCCGCCGCCGGCCGGGCCCCACAGCCTTGCGCAGCCACGATGGTTCCAGCAATCATGTTGATGGCGGCAAAGTCTCCTACGAGTCCGCCGACGGCAATGAGGCCGCGCCGCATGGTATGGCCGACTTCGGCGCCGGCGTCGCCATGAATCACGATCGAGCCGCCGCGCATGCCGCGCGACGAGCCAACGTATGCGCCCCCGGCACAGCGTCCGGCGTTCCCCCGCACGACGATCGTACCGCCTCGCATCTCGACCCCCAGCCAATCATCGGCCGAGCCGTCGATTTGCAGTCGGCCGCCGCGCATCTCGGCCCCGGCGTGCCGCCCGACGTTGCCTGTGACATGCAATTCGCCGGCCGCCATGCCTCGGCCCACGCCGTGGACATTCGACAGTTCTCCGACCAGTTCCAGCCGGCCGTCGTCGATCGAGCCCGCGACGTCAAAGAACTCCCCCAGCGGCACTTGCCGCTTGCCGTGCCAGGCCGGCAAAGTCGCCACCTGGGCCGCCGAAAGCCCCGCCAGCCGGTCGGGGGCCAGGCTGTCGACTTCGAGCGCCGTCGCGGCGCGGGTACGATAGGTAAGGCGCAGGGGCATCGTGCGTGCAAAATCCGAATGACGAAGTCCGAATGACGAACGCTCGGGCGCGGGCCGCGACGTTCGTTGGCTTACCATCATAACGTAGCGAGGACAGCATGTCTGCCGATCGACCTTGTGGGCTGATTCTCTGCGGCGGCGCCAGCTCGCGCATGCGCCAGGACAAAGCCACGCTCCCGTTCGGTGGCGAGACGCTGATCGAGCGGATGGTTCGCATCGTAGGCTCAGCCACCAGTCGAGTTGTCGTCGTGGCCGCGCCGGGGCAAGCGTTACCGGCGCTCCCGCCCGCGGTACAAGTCGTTCATGACCGCACGCCGGGGCGCGGCCCGCTCGAAGGTCTGGCGGCTGGCTTGCGCGCCCTGGGGGACGATCAGGCCGTCGCGTTCGCAACCAGTTGCGACGCGCCCTTGTTGCGCGCGGAGTGGATCGAGCGGGTTTCCAGTTTGCTCGGCGCGCACGACTGCGCGGTCCCATTCATCGGTGGGTTCTATCAACCGTTGGCGGCCGCCTATCGCGCCCGGGTATTGCCCCAGATCGAACAGGCCCTGACAGCCGAGCAACGGAGCATCTGGCGGCTATTGAACCAACTCGACACGCGCCAGATCGCGGCCGAGGAACTCCGCGACGTCGATCCAGGACTCGACTCGCTGCGCAACTGTAACACCTGGGAAGAGTATCGGGAAATGCTGAGTGATGAATGATGAGTGAGGATTGCTGCGGTTTTCTATTCATCACTCATCATTCAGCACTCATCACTTGTCATTCTCCTCCACCGCTTCCATCAGCAACACCGCCAGACCTTCTAGCTCTCGCAGTTCGGCGGCGACGCGGGGATGAGCGTAGATGCGGACGCGTTTCACATAGTCGTCAAATTGATGCTCGGCCAAGGTCCGCACCACCGGGGACACGTCGCCGAGCCAGCGGTAGCGTCCCTCTTTGCTGTAGAAGACTTCGACGTTGAACTCGACTTCGCGTTCTTGCGGCGGGGCGTCGAACAGAATCTCGTGCGGGGCAATCACCCGACCGAGTTGCCGGCTGGCCAGATGGGCGAACTTTTCGGCGCACGCCACCAGCCAGGCCTGCGGCCGCCGCGACAGCAGCTCGAACAGCTCGCGCTGCTCGAACCAACTGCATTGCGTCACCCGCTTGTACAATTGCCGCTCGGGCCCAAACAGCCCGTCGAGCAACACACCGGCCGGCGTGCCGTCGCTGCGCCGCAACAACTCGGCAATCATCTCGGGCTCGTTCATTCGGAACAGTCGATCGAGGTCGAGCGCGTGGTGCAGCAGGTAAAACGCTCGCTGGAACATCGCCGTTGCCGAGCGCACGCCGTGATGCCAATAGACTTCGCTGAACATCACGTACCGGGCGAACAGCATCATCTCGGCCGCGGTTTTGCCCTTGTCGGTGATCGCCAGCCCGTCGCCAGCTTCGTTCAGGCACAGGCTGCCGATCAGCCGGCCTTGATCGAAATTGCGACCGTAGGGCACGCCGGCGTGCAAGCTGTCGCGGGCCAGATAGTCCATCTTGTCGATGTCGATCGGCCCGGAAAGAAGGCTGGCCAGGATGCGCCCCCCCTGCGGTCGTTGCTGCTCGGAGAGAATGCTCACCACGTCGCGCGGCTGCAGTCCCCACTCGTCGCGGAGCGTGTCGGCGATGTCCCCTTCGAGCAGAAAACTGTTGGCGAATAATTCGTGCCGCGGCACGCCGGGCAGGTGCATGTCTTCGATCGGGTGACAGAACGGCCAGTGGCCCAGATCGTGAAGCAGGGCGGCGCAAATGAACGCTTCGGCGTCGATCGGGCGAATCGCCTCGGCAAATCGCGCGTCCTGGCTCAACTGGCGTAAGAACATCAGGGCCAGGCGATAGACCCCCAGCGAATGTTCAAATCGCGTGTGCAAGGCCGACGGATAGACCAGCGAGACGAGCCCCAACTGGCTGATCCGGGCCAGGCGGCGGAACTCGGCGGTGTCGATCAAGGCCCGCACGCGCGGCGTCAGCGGCACGTCGAGCTCGGCTGGTATCCGCACCATGCCGCGCGGGGCGTCGAGCGCGGCCACCTCGGGAATATCTCGCAATCCGTTCATAGCGGCAGCCTACACCTTGAGCCCCCGGGGGTGCAACCAGACGGACGCGGTGTTACGATCGAACAGTTCCTTCGGGCGACAATCAGGCAATTCGCGAAGAGAATCCGGGATGCTGTGGAGCGAACTAATCGAGATGCGGAGCCTGCGGCGATGCGCGTTCCTGGCGCTCGCGCTGTGTGTGCTTGGTTCCGCGCCGTTGGCCGCGACCGAGTTCGAGGTGATGCTGCCCGAGGGCGCTCATAAAACTAGCGGCCGATTGTTCGTGTTCCTGTCGGCGCAGGAATCGCCAGCGCCGATGAACGGCCCCAACTGGTTTCGTCCCGAGCCGTTTTTCGGCCTGGATGTGAAGGACGTCCAGCCGGGCTCAACAGTGCGTGTCGACGCCACGGCCGACGGTTATCCAGGGCCGCTCAACACAATTGAAGAAGGGCGGTATCACTGTCAGGCGATTCTGCACTCGAACCTTGATGTGCCGCAGCCTTCGCGTGGCGTCGGCAATCGATACAGTCCGATCGTCGAGGCTTCGATTACCCGCGATGCTGACCACGTGGTCAAGCTACGCCTGAACCAGTCGGTGGCTGCGCAGACGTTTGCCGAACGTGACTGGCTAAAGCGAGTCGAAATAAAGAGCAAGCTGCTGAGCGATTTTCACCGCCGGCCTGTCGTCGAGCCGGTGGGCGTCGTGTTGCCTGCTGCTTACTTTCGCGACACCGAGCAGCGCTTTCCGGTGATTTACTCGATCCCCGGCTTTGGCGGCAGCCATCGTGACGCCTTGCGCTACGCGGCGGCGGCTCCGGCGGTCGAAGCCAAGGCGGTCGATTTCATTCGCGTCTTTCTCGACGGCCAGTGCCAGTGGGGGCATCACTGTTTCGCCGACAGCGCCACCAACGGCCCACGCGGCCAAGCCCTGATCGACGAGATCATTCCCGAAATCGATCGCCGCTTTCGGACGATTGCCGATCCGCGAGCGCGGTTCCTCTCGGGGCACAGCTCGGGGGGCTGGTCGAGCTTGTGGGTGCAGGTGAAATATCCGGACACGTTTAGCGGCGTTTGGAGCACGGCCCCCGACCCGGTCGACTTCCGCGACTTCCAACAGATCGACCTGTACGCCGAGCCGCCGCAGAACATGTTCACCGATCCCGAGGGAAATCGGCGGCCGATCGCGCGGCGCAACGGCAAGCCCATGCTCTGGTACGATTCGTTCTGCAAAATGGATGACGTGATCAAGCGCGGCGGGCAATTGCGTTCGTTCGAGGCGGCGTTCAGCCAGTTGGCCGACGATGGCTCCCCCCAGAAACTCTGGAATCGACAGACTGGGTTAATCGTCCCCGCAGTGGCCAAGACTTGGGAGGCATACGACATCAGCTTGTATTTAGAGCGGAACTGGTCGCGGCTTGAGCCCAAGCTGCGCGGCAAGCTGCACGTCTACATGGGGGCGGTCGACACGTTTTACCTCGAAGGGGCGGCCGAGAAGCTTGCCGCGCGGCTGAAGGAGTTGGGGAGCGATGCCGAGATCAAGATCGTACCTGACCGCGACCACAGCAATCTGATGACCACCGAGGTCTATGCCGAAATCCGCCGCCAGATGTCACGGAAGTATCGCGAGCACTTCGCCGAAGAGCCGGCCGCGGCGAAATGATCGCGCGTTGAATACCCTGCGCGCCAATTAAGACCCCCTACCCCACAAGGGGCGATGGTGCGCTGCTTCTGGTCTCTGTGATTCAATTACTTGTCACGCACCGCGCCGGACCAGTCGATTTCATACAGCAGATGCCCGCTCGGCTGCATTCCCAATCGGCCGTACGTGGCCAACGCGGCCGTGTTCTCGCGCTCGACGTACAGGCGCATGCCACGCGCGTCAGGATCGGCCTTGGCGGTTTGCATCACATGGTCGAACAGCGCGCGGAATACGCCCTGGCCGCGGTACTCGGGCCGGACGAAGACGCTTTGCAGCCAATAGAGGATCCCGTCGCGCCAGTCGGTCCACTCGAACGTGATCATCGTCTGGCCGATAACTTGCCCGTCGATTTCGGCCAGGAAATAGCGACACTGCTCGGGTCGCGCCATTCCACGGGCGACGCCGCGCTGGATCACGTTTGGATCAAGCCGCTTATGCTCGCTCTCTTCGGCCAAGCGAGAGTTGAACTCGGCGATGATGGCAACATCGTCAGACGAGGCATCGCGGACGTGAATTGAAGATGCCATGATCCCGCGATGTCTCAATGAAATAGCTTCCCTTGGATGGCACGGCCGCTCGTCGGCCGTGTTGCGAAGCAACAAGAAGAAGCCTCTGCAACGCCTGGGTTTGCCCGGTTTGTCGTGTCGATCGTTCTTCTTGTCGCTGCGCGACCCAGCCGACAAGCGGCTGGGCCACCCACTAACTACGTTCGCTCACTAGCCCCTCTTCTTACCCCTGCATATACATCACCACGGCCACGATCGTCGCCACGGCGGCCGCTCCGGCCACCACGGCCAGCGTGATCTTGGCCCAGCTATAGGGCCGCGAGCCGCTTACCTGGCCGGTGCGGGCGTTGACCAGGATGCGGAATGTCCGATCCTGATAGCGATAAACCGCTAGCCAGATCGGCAGCAGGATGTGTTTGAATGTCATGGCCGCGTGCTGCGTCTTGACCGTCGACAGCGTCTGGTGATCGCCGCCGATGTCCTGGCAGCAGAGTTGCCGGATCACGCCGTCCATGATGCCTTTGGCCAACTCGAACCCGCCCCCCAGGTCGATGGCGTAACGCTCGGTCTTGAAGCCGGCCAGAAAGGCCAGATCGAACGGCCGCAGGTGCTCCAGATCCCATGATGTCAACTTGGCCAGCAAGTCGGCCGGCAAGCTCTTCGACGCGCAGATCAGCACGTCGTCAAAAAAGTGATCGACCCGGCCGTTGACGTTGGTCCACGACGTGTACGTGACCATTCGCGTGTGGGTTTCGGTCTGGCCTTGCGAATTGGTGGTCGTGTACGTCTCGGGCACCTGGTAATCGTCGCCGCGCTGGCCGGTGTACCAGGTGACCGTCATCGAATCGTAGGTCCAGTACGGAACATAGATGCCCGAGAGCTGTCCCAGGTTTGCCAATTGTTTCAGCTCGGTCGGCGCGAACCAGCGGCTGGTAATCCAGCGATTGAAGGCCTCGATGGCGTTTCGCTCGTCGACGGCGAACGGCAGCACCCCTTTGGGGGCGATCAGCGCGTGAACCGGCGTCGGCTTGTTCTGCAGCGTCGTCGCGCAAAACGGACAGCGATCAGCCGCGACGTGGGCATCGAACACCACCACCGCGCCGCAGCTCTCGCAGCGCACTTCGGCGGCGTTGGGGTTGGTGACCTCTTGCTGCTGTTGCTCGGCCTGGCGAGAGAGCCATGTTTCCAGGTCGTTCTCGGCCACGTCGGCCTGCTCGACGGTAATCGCCTCGGTGTGGCCGCAGTAAGGGCAATGCAACGACTCGGCCGTCGGATCGAAGGTCAGCTTCGCGCCACAATTCCGACAGGGAAACTTCTTCTCGGTCGGCGGCGCAGGACGTTGCTCGACGACTTCGGCCACGACCGGCGCGGCAATAGCGCCGGCGGCGCTTGCGCTAGGGTCTGATCGATTCGGCGCTACCGCGTCGCTCATCGCTCGGGTCCATCCACTACCAGGCGAATGAGAGACACGTTATTGCGGCGGCAGCGGCGGAGGGGCCGCGGCGAACAGCGACGCCAGATCGGGTACCGTCGAGGCCGCCACCCATTCGGTCAGCCCGCGTCGCCAGACTAGCGAGTCGCGCTTCAACTGCCCGTTCTGTAGCATGGTGCCAAGTGTCGGCAGGTCGAACGGCCCCGCTTGCTGGCCATTGACGGCCACGTAGAACCCCGCGGCAGTTGGCAAGGGTGGCGGCGCCGTCCCGGCCCCCATCGAGCCGGCCAGCACATTGGCCATCTGCCCACCTACCGCGATGCCCGCCCCCAGACCTACGCCAGCGCCGGCCGCGCCGCCGGGGTTGTTGGCGGCGTCGCCGATGGCCGTGGCGGCCTGATAATGGGTGTACCGGTTCAAATCACCGATCACGCTCATCTTGCTGCGAGTGTCGAGCGCCTTTTCGACTTCCTCGGGCAATGAAATGTTCTCGACATAGAACATCGTCAGCGCCAGGCCCAGTTGGGCCAGGTCGGGCTTGATGGTTTGCAGCGCCAACTGATTGAGCTTCTCGTAATTGCCGGCCAGATCGAGGATCGGCATCTTGATTTGCCCCATCACGTCGGCAAACCGCGAGACGATGGTGTTGCGCAACTGGTTCGAGATTTCAAACGTCTCGAACGACGGATCGGTCGCCACCAGTTCCTTCAGGAACACGGCCGGTTCCGAGACATGCATGGCGTAGGTGCCAAAGGCGCGAATTCGCACCGGGCCGAACTCGGGGTCGCGAATCATAATCGGGTTGGCCGTGCCCCATTTCTGGTCGGTCCATTGGCGCATCGAGATGAAATAGACTTCGGCCTTGAACGGCGACTCGAAGCCGTACTTCCACCCTTGCAGCGTGGCCAAGATGGGCATGTTCTGGGTCGACAGGGTGTACGTCCCTGGCGCGAACACATCGGCCAGCTTTCCTTCGTTGACAAAGACGGCGTTCTGTCCCTCGCGGACGACGAGCTTGGCCCCCATCTTGATTTCGTTGTTATAGCGCGGGAAGCGATAGGCCAGGATTTCGTTCTGCGACGGCTCGGTCCATTGAATGATGTCAATGAACTCGCCGCGAAGTTTGTCCATCAGTCCCATACGAACATCTCCCCAGTTTGGAATGACGCTAAGGTGTTTGAATGATTACTTACGTAGGCCCGGTTTCTTGGCTGGTTGTGCGGCGGCGCTGGCGGCGTTTGTTTTCTTTGGCTGAACAAGTTGATAGGCCCCGAGGCCAATCATTGCCAAGTCGACGACGATCTGCAAATAATATCCGTACATCAGGCTGGTTTTCAGCCCGCCGCTGCGGGCAATGTCAGCTCGTACAAAATCGCCGGCGCTTTGATCAAACGCCGTCACGGCATACGCAATCGCCATCAACAGCAGCACCACTCCCACGGCCAGCGGCGGGTATGCGACCCAGCCGGGTTGCGGCTTCCAAGTGACCACGATCGACAGCAACGAACTGACCGCCAGGCAGAGGATCAACGACGCAAAGCCCAGCCAACTGCCGGCTCCTTGCCCATTGTCCTGCGGCGACGGCGTCTTCCAGGGCATCACACAACTGAACATGCCGATCGCGCCGACGACCAGCACCCATACGGTCGGATTCGTTAAATACGAAGCGGAAGCTGGCTTGGTTGTTGTCGATTTCGCCATTTCTATTCGCTCATCGCTGACTGGGATTGGATCGCTAACAGGAAAAAATGTTCTCGCCCCCTGGCTCACCAAAGGCTCGGCTTCCCCATCAGCCGGCGCAGCAAGCCAATCTGTCCGGCGTGCAGCATCTCGTGCCGCGCGTTCCAGAGCAGGCATTCGAGCTTGGTCGCGGCCAACGGGTGGGGCTTGTGCGGCGCGGCGTCGCATTCCAGGTCGGACAGGTTCGGCAGCTCGCGGGCCGCTTGCTCGTACACCCGATCGAACACGACGCGAATCTCGGCCGGCGGCGGATACGCCCCGGCGTTCAATGTTGGCGCGGACCCCTTGGCAAACGTGGCGACAAAATCGGGGCTGATTAGCGCATCGTCGCTGGGCCGATGATCGCGGATGCGTTCGAGTGCCAGTCGATAGTTCGCCATCGCCAGATGCCCGACCTGCCAGGCCACGTGCGTGATTCCCTGGGGCGGCATCCAGAACCAATCGTCGGGGCCGATGTCTTCGAGCAGCCGCACGGTGTAAGCGCGAGCGGCTTGAATCTCGTGCCAGGCGGCGGCCACGCGTGAACTGGCAAAACTGGTGTGATTCATGCCTAGGAACATAACACACCGCCGGGGGACGACCAATCGACTGGCGTTGATTACACTGAAGGGCTATGAGTTTGCTGCGAATTCAAGGCGGACGGGTCTACGACCCGGTGCATGGCGTCGACGGCCAGGTGGCCGACGTCTGGCTCGACGGGGGCAAGGTCGTCCCTGCGCCGACCGACCCGAGCGTGCGCCCGGTGCGGACGATCGATGCCCGCGGCATGGTGGTGATGCCTGGCGGCGTGGACATGCACTGTCATATTGCCGGCCCCAAGGTGAATCTGGCGCGCAAGATGCGCCCCGACGACAAGCGCACCTCGCCGGTCGTCGCCCGCCGCCCCGGTTGGCGTAGCGGCACCTTGGGCGCGGTCCCCAGCACGTTCGCCACTGGCTACAAGTACGCCGCGCTCGGTTACACCACGGCGTTCGATGCGGCGATCACGCCCCTGGCCGCCCACAGCGCCCATCAAGAACTGGCCGATACACCCTGTCTGGACAAGGGCTTCTTTGTCCTGATGGGGAACAACCATTTCATCATGCAGGCGATCCGCGATCGCGAGCCCGAGCGGTTGCGAGCTTTTGTCGGTTGGCTGCTCGGCGCTGCGCGGGGTTACGCGCCCAAGATCGTGAATCCTGGCGGCGTCGAAGTCTGGAAAGAAACAGCCGGCAACGTGCATGGGCTGGACGAGCAAGTCGGCGTGTTCAATGTCACGCCGCGGGCGATTGTTTCCGAGATTACGCGCGCGGCTAATGAGCTGAAGCTGCCTCACCCGGTGCACATCCACTGCAACAATTTGGGCGTGCCGGGCAACTGGTCGACGACGCTGGAGACCATGCGGGCCATCGACGGCCAGCGCGGACACTTAACGCATATTCAATTTCACAGCTACGGCGGCGGCCCCGACGACGAAACGTCGTTCAATTCCAAAGTGCAGCCGTTGGCCGACTATGTGAACGCGCACCAGAACATCACCGTCGACGTGGGGCAGGTGTTGTTTGGCCGCACCACCAGCATGACCGGTGACGGACCGCTGGGTTATTACCTGTCGCGGGTCTATAAGACCAAGTGGTTTTCGAGCGATACCGAGTTGGAGGCGGGCTGCGGCATCTGCCCGATCGAGTACAAGGATAAAAGCCTGATCAACGCGCTGCAATGGGCGATCGGGCTGGAATGGTTCTTGCTGGTCAACGATCCGTGGCGGGTGGCGCTGACGACCGATCATCCGAACGGCGGTTCGTTCCTGGCGTATCCGCAGATCATCAAGCTGCTGATGGACAGCGACTTCCGCCGCGAGGTGGCGCGCCGGCTGCCCGAGCAAGTGCGCCAGCGTTCGCTGATTGGCGAGTTGGATCGCAAATACTCGCTGTATGAAATCGCCATCATCACCCGGGCCGGCCCGGCGCGAATGCTGGGCCTGCGCGACAAGGGGCACCTGGGCGTGGGGGCCGACGCCGACGTGACGATCTATGCGCCGAATGCCGACGTGCAGCAGATGTTCGAGCTGCCGCGCTATGTAATCAAAGCGGGGCAAGTGATCGTCGACGACGCCGAGCTGTGCGATGCGCCGATGGGGCAAACCTTGGCCGCGTGCGCCGATTATGACCGCGGCTTCGAGCCGGCGATTGCCGAGTGGTTCAATCGGCATTCAACGATTCGGTTCAGCAACTACCCGGTCCACGACATCGAGGGGCTGACGCCATCGACCACCGAGAGCGAGGTGGCTGGGTGAAATCGCGCCGCTTGTTGTTCGTTGTGGCTGGTTGCGTCGTCGGAGTGGCGGCGATTGGTTTGGCCGCTGATTACTTTTGGGCGTTGCCGGCCGGCCGGGAAGCCAAGTTCGTCGGGCGTGAATCGTGCGCCGAGTGTCACCGCGCCGAAAGCGAAGCCTGGAACGGGTCGGATCATGATCTGGCGATGGACCTGGCCACGCCCGAGACGGTGCTGGGCAACTTCGACCACCAGGAGTTCACGCACTTTGGCATCACGTCGACCATGGACCGTGACGGAGACAAGTTCTTCGTCACCACCGAGAATGCCGCAGGGAAGCTGGAAAAGTTCGCGATCAAGTACGTGTTCGGCGTCCGGCCCTTGCAGCAGTACATGGTCGAATTTCCCGACGGGCGTGTGCAGGTGCTGTCAATCGCCTGGGATGTGAAGGGGAAACGCTGGTTCGATTTGCATCCCGACGAGCGTGTGCCGCCGGGGGATGAATTGCACTGGACCAAGCCGGCGTCGAACTGGAACTACATGTGCGCCGAGTGCCATTCGACGAATCTGCAAAAGAACTTCGACGTCAAGTCAAACACCTACCACACCACGTTCAGCGAAATCGACGTCAGTTGCGAAGCTTGCCACGGGCCGGCAAGCCTGCACGTCGAGATCGCCAAGAACCGCCGCGTGTTCTGGGATCGCCGCTATGGCTACGGCCTGGCGCAATTGAAGACCACTGCGAACAAGGCGCAGGTCGACGCCTGTGCGCGCTGCCACGCGCGTCGTCGCGTGGTGCATGGAGACTATCTGCCAGGGCACGAGTTTCTGGACTTTTATCAGCCCGAGCTGATCGAGCAGCCGCTGTACACGGCCGACGGGCAGATACGCGACGAGGTCTACGAATATGGCTCGTTCCATCAAAGCCGGATGTATCGCGAGAATGTCCGCTGCAGCGACTGCCACGATCCTCATTCGTTGAAGCTGCGGTTCGAGGGGAATCAGCTTTGCCTGCGCTGTCACACGTTGGCCAAGGGGAACTACGATTCTCCGACCCATCATCACCACAAGTTCGAGAGCGCCGGCGGGCAGTGCGTGAATTGCCACATGCCCGAACGGACCTATATGGTGATCGATCCGCGGCGCGATCATAGCCTGCGCGTGCCGCGACCCGATCTGACCGTGAAGTACGGCGTGCCGAATGCGTGCAATGATTGCCATGTCGAAAAGACCGATGCGACGGGCAAGGCGATTGCCGTCGAGCCGAACGACGCCAAGGTGCCGAAGCTGCCCACCGACAAAGCGGCTCAGTGGGCGGCCGACAAAGTGGTGGAATGGTACGGCCCGGTTCGCAAGCAGAGCCCCTATCACGAGCACCTGGCCCACGCCGCCGCGGCACCCGCCGACGAGGCCAATAGACTGTTGCGCGAGCTGGCCCAGGACCGACCCGGCGCCGACAAGGCCGTCGTGGTTCCCGACATCGTTCGGGCCACGGCCATCAACATGCTGTCGCGCATCGGCGGGACCAACGCGCAATTGACGTTTGAAAAGGCGCTGACCGATCGTGACCCCTTGGTCCGCGCCACGGCGGTGCAGACGTTCGACATGGCCGGTGCCACGTCGCCGGAACAGCAAGCCGAGTTGCGACGACGATTGATGCCGCTGCTCGGCGATCCGATCCGGCTGGTGCGCACCGAGGCGGCCAAGGTGTTGACGCATGTGCAGCGCGGGCAGATGACGGCGGACCAGGCGCGGCAGTTGGACGCGGCTTTGGCCGAATTGCGCGCCGGCTTGCAAGCGACGAACGATGACGCCGGCCCGCACATGATCGAAGCCACGGTCTATTTCAATCAAGGGCAGCTCGAAAAGGCGCGCGACGAATACAAGCTGGCGATCATGCTGGCCCGCAACGGACTGCAAGCCGGCCAGTCGCGGATGCAACTGGCCACCGTCGAGCACGCGCTGGGGAACAACGCCGAGGCCGAGCGACTATTCCGCGAGGTGATCAAGATTGAGCCGCGCTACAGCGAGGCCTGGTACAACCTGGGGCTGGTGATTGCCGAGAACGAATCACGACTTTCCGATGCGACCGAGGCGCTGCGGCAAGCCGCCCAGTTGTCTCCGAATGTCGGGCGCGTGCAATACAACCTGGGGTTGGCGCTGCAGAAGCTGGGACGCACCGGCGAGGCGGAACAGGCCCTGACACGTGCGTGTACGCTCGAACCACAAGTCTCGGCGTATCTGTACGCCACGGCGGTGCTCTATGCTCAGTTGGAAAAGTGGCGTGAAGCGGCGATTTACGCCAAGCGACTCCTTGATTTGGAGCCGCGTCCCGAGTACCAACAACTGTTCCGCATGATCCAACAGCGCGCTGGGGGCAGGCCTTAAATCGTAGATCGAATTCGACCACGACGACACGACGGGCACGACGTCGGAAAAAAGGCAGAATCAGGTCGAATGCGGGGCAAGTGCGGTTGTTAATTCACGAACATTTTCAAATCACTTATGCTGAAGGAACGTATCATGGCTGACAGTCGCAAAGCCGAAGTCGAAGCTGCTCAGAAGTCATTCGATTTCGCGAAGAACAAGTACCAGTTGAAACTCGAGACGAACCAGGGGGACATCCTGCTGGATATGTGGGCGGACGTCGCGCCGGGGCACGTGAACAATCTGCTGGGGCTGGCCGAGATCGGCTTCTACAACGGTGTGAGTTTTCACCGGATCATCAAGGGCTTCATGATCCAAGGTGGCTGCCCCGAGGGACGCGGCACCGGCGGCCCGGGCTACACGATCAAGGCTGAGTTCAACGACCGGAAGCACGAGCCAGGCGTGCTGTCGATGGCCCGGACCAACGATCCCAACTCGGCCGGCTCGCAGTTCTTCATCTGCTTGGACCGGCACACCCACTTGGACCGGCAATACACGGCCTTTGGCAAGACGACCGATCAGGCCAGCTTGGACGTGGTGAAGAAGATCGGCTCGGTCGCCGTCGACGGCAACGACAAGCCGCGCTCGCCGGTGACGATCACCAAGGCCACGGTCATCGAAACCCCGGCCGGGTAGTTTTTACACCTCTCCCTTGATGGGAGAGGTCGCTGAGCGGAGCGAAGCGGGTGAGGGTGAAAACGTCGCGGGCCAGATGGCCGCGATTAGTGAGGTGGGCTAACCTGAGTTTGTGATTGTCGGCTCGCAGCGCATTTACCCTCCCCCCGCCTCTCCCTGAAAGAGAGGGGTGTTGGCCGATCGAGCTGCCGCGCGATAATTAGCGGCGTCACTCGTACGTCCACTTGGTGAACCAGGGGTCGCGGGTTTGCTGTTGCCAGTTGCGAACTCGCTCTTGCAACTCGGCCAGCGTCGTGGCGTGAGCAGAATCGTCGGCCAAGTTCTTGGTCTCGTGCGGATCGGCTTCCAGGTCGTACAACTCGTGCCGCGCGCGCATCGAATAGGCCCGCGCCGTCCGCTGGCCGTACATGGCGTCGGGGCCGCGCTTCAGGGCCGCTTGCCAAGTGCGCGAGGCGTACAAGTCGGACGCGAACGGAAACGGCAGCTCGTGGGCCACGTTGAAGATGTACTTGTACTTGCCCGACACGAGGGCTCGCATCGGGTAGTACATCGTGATCTCGTGGAACGTGTGGGACAGAAACGCCGAGTCCCAACCGTCGGGATGATCCTGCTCGACGATGTCGAGGAACGAGCGACCGTGGCTGCCGATGGTTTGCGGTCCCGGCGGGCGCTTGCCGTTCTTGTTGGCCTTGGGGGGCGTGACTTCGTAGCCGGCTAGCGCCAGCGCCGTCGGCGTGATGTCGACCCAGGTCACGCGAGCGTCGTTCATCACGCCAGTGCGCGATTGATGCGGTCGCTTGACGATCATCGGCAAGTTAGCCCCTGGCTCATAGAGCGTTGTTTTGGCCCCAGGAAACGGCGGCCCGTTGTCGCTGATGAAGACGATCAGCGTGTTGTCGTACTGCTTGGTCGCCTTGAGCATCGAGATCAATGCCCCGACCTTTTGATCGAGCCGGTTGATCGCCGCGTAGTACTGGGCCAGCTCTTGCCGAACCTCGGGCAAGTCGGGGAGCCAAGTGGGGACGGTGATTTGCGCCGGGTCGAATGTCACCGGCTCGACGCCTGGCTCGTCACCGGTATTGTGAAACCCCGAGGCGTCGTTGGCCCGATGGGGTTCGGTGGGGCAGTAATAGAGGAAGAACGGCCTGGCATCCTGTTCGCTGAGGAAGGACCAGGCCTGGGCGGCGAACGCCACCTTGGTAGGCGCCCCGGCCGGCTTCAGATCTTTGCCATATCGCTCGAAGTGATAGGTCTCTTCCGGCGCGACGTGGTACTTGCCGATCGAACACGTGCGATAGCCGGCCTTGGCCAACGCGACGGGGAGCGTGAGCTGCGTCTCAAAGGTGCGGAAGTGGTGCTCGCTATGCTCGTGGCCATAATGGGCCGTGGCGTGGTTATAGAGCCCCGTCAAGATCACCGAGCGGCTGGCGCTGCAACTGGCCGTGGTGCAATAAGCCCGTGTGAAGCGGGTGCCGTCAGCGGCCAGTCGATCCAGTGCTGGCGTGCGGGACAGCTTGTCACCGAAGCAGCCCAACTGCATTCCCAGGTCATCGGCGACGATGACGACGATGTTCGGCTTGGTCGCGGCCCAAGCGGATGAAACCAGCAAGACCAACAGCAACGACAAGGGGGCAAGCGCGCGGAGCTTCACGGCAAGGGCTCCCAAAGGGCGGGGCAAAGCGGGCGGGGAATGCCGCCATTGTGCGTCGGCGCGCGGGTGAATGCCACCCCCACAAGGGAAGTCAACCGGCAGTCATCTGAAGCGGCCTACTTGGCGTCGGCCGGCGGGGGCTCGGGAACCGGCGGCAGGTCGGCCGAACCGAGCGTTTGCAATTCGCTCAGGTCTTCGACCTGGCAGACGGCCGACAGATCGGCCACCGCTTGCCACTGGGCGCCCAGCACGGTGAGGTAGACCGTGATGGTCGAGGCCAGCGTCTGTTGCGCGACGATCACGTCGCCAAAGCTGACGCGGTCGGGCTGCTGTTGATGGCGTTCATAGACGCCCCGGTAGACGCGGGCCTGGTCGGGCAGGATTTGCACCCGATAGAGTTCCAGCAGCACGCGGTTGTTCTCGTACCGCTCAAAGGCGTCGGCCGCGACGGCCGTCAGTTCGTTGCGAACGCGCGTGGCTTCGAGCGAGGCCTTCTGCAGCTCGCCCTGGGTGCGCATGATGTCGCCGGTGTTGCGGTCATAGATCGGCAGCGGCAAGCCAGCCTGCATGTTGAACGTGGTGCCGAACGGGTTCGACGTGAAGTCCTTTTGCACCGCGGCGTAGAAGACCAGGTCAGGGACTGGCGTGACTTCTTCGACGCGCAGGTTGAGCCGAGCCTGGGTCTCGCCGAACCGCGCCGATTCGATGTCGGTGTGACGCTGCAGCACGCGATTCCAAGCGATGTCGAATCGCAGCGGCGGCGCCGCCACGTCGAGCGTGCCGGCCAACTGAATGGGCGGCATGTCGGGCACGCCGGCCCCAGCCGCCAATTGCTTCCAGGCCGAGAAGTAACGGTTCCTGGCCTGGATCAACGCGCCTTGCGCCTGGTTGGCTAGCACGCGCAATTGCATTGGTTCATAGGGCGCGGCCTCGCCGCCGCGCAGTTGCTCGACCTGCACGCGGTAGGCTTCGTTGGTGAACGCCGCCAGGGCGTGCGTCGCCCGCACCGCCTCCTGGGCGACCAACACGGCGTAGTAGCGAGATTGAACCTGGGTGATGACCGTGATGCGAGTCTTGCGCAGATTCAGTTCCGCTTTGCGGATGTCCATCGACGCGGCGGCCTGGGCCAAATGCAGCTTGCCGGCGGTCTTGATCAGTTGCTGGACGTAGCCGCCGTGATAATTGGCCGTCCCGCCCGAGCCGACGGTATCACCCTCGTAGCCCATGACCGGGTTCGGATGGGTGCCGACCTGAATGGCGTTGCCGCGCGCGGCGGTGACGGCGGCTTGCGCCTGGCGCATGGCTGGGTTCGCCGCCAGCGCCAAGTTTTCGAGTTCAAGCAGCTCCATCGGCCGACCATTTGCGCCCGGTGGCGGCAACAGATCAGGCGGCAGCGGTGGCGCGCTGGGGAACAATTGATCGATGTTCCGTTGCCGCGCCTTCGGGTTGCCCGGGTCGTACGGCGACAGCTTGAGCGGCGGCGCCAACGCGCCGGGCAGTTCCGGCGGCAAACGCAAGCCGCGGGGCGCGGCCTCGGGCTGGGCCTGTGGGGCTTTGACGCGTTCTGGGGTTGTCGGCGGTGGTGGCGGCGCCAGCGACAAGTCGAGCGAGCGCGGCGGCTGGGCCAGGTGGATTCGCGATGGAGCCGGCGTGGCCTTTTCCTGGGTCGCCGGTTCCTGCGCGCTCACTTGCGTGACGAACGTCGAGCGCAGTTCCGCCACATGGGGCAGCGGATAAACCTCGGCGGCCGACGACGGGACGTACTGGGCCGAAGCGACATTCGCGCACGCGAACGCCAGCGCAGCGCCGGTAATTTGTCGTAGGCGGAGCAGCCAAGCGCGAAACTCGATTTGTAAGTGGGCGAACGACATGCGTCTCGCGTTTCAGGCCGACGAGTCTTTCGAGCGCTAGTGGACGAGACATGCGGCGCCGCAGATGACGGATTTGCCGAACCTGCGGGCATATTTCGACCTAACAGTTCTATCGGCTGTGCCATTTATAGGACTTACTCAATCAACGGCACGCCGCGCGGATGGCAGCGAGTTCCGGTCGCGCAGCGGCGCGAGATTGCGGAGACTTTGACGGCGCGCTGGTTGGCGTCGCGCAGGAGGATGCAAGGCGTTGCCGCCAACTCCAATTAAAGAAGCCATGACAGCAGCCAGCGCGACCTCAGTCGACGAACTCACCGGCCCCTTCGGGCGGCTCGCGGTCGCCATAGAAGCTGTAAAGCAGCGGCACCGGATTGAACATCAACACGATCATCAGCATGCCGCCGACGACCACAATGGCCAGCGGGCGCTGCGACTCGGAGCCGATCTTGGACGACATCGCTGCTGGCAAGAGCCCCAAGATAGCGGTCAATGCTGTCATCGTGACCGGCCGAATGCGGTTCTCAACGCCTTTATGGATCGCCTGGAGCAGCGGCTCGCCGTGGGCGCGGAAGTGATTGAACGACGACACCAGCAACAAGCCATCCATGATCGCCACGCCCAGGATCGAAATGAACCCGACCGCGGCCGAGACGTTGAAGTTGATGCCGGTGATAAAGAGCATCCAGATGCCCCCCATCGACATCACGCCGACGTCGGCAAAGACGACAAACGCGTCGATCAACGAGCGGAACGCCAGATAGAGAATCACCAGAATCAGTACGAAGGCCAAGGCGACAATCTTGACGAGCCGCGCTTCGGCTTCTTGCATCTGCTGGAACTCGCCCGCCCAGACCATTTCGTAAGGCGCTTCGACAAACTTGGTTTTCTGCTGACATTCCTCGACGGTGCTGGCCAGGTCGCGACCATGAACACCGAATTTGACAGCGATCAATCGTCGGCCTTGCTCGCGCGAGATGGTCGACGCGCCAGGGCGGACGTAGCTGCCATGTGGGTCGGGCTGTCCTTCGGCGTTGACCGGCGTGACCAGGTCGCCCAACCGGCGGCGCGGCACGCGCGACAGGCTGTTGACTGCGGTGTTAAAAGCGCTGCCCGTCAGGCTGGGCATCGGCAAGCTGGTGCCCATCGTTGACAGGCCGACGCTGGCGCCGCTGATGGGCGTGGCTTGCACGGTCGCGACCGTGCCTTGCGATACGGTGTTCTTCACCACATCGACGGGGATGTTCAGAATCTCGTCGATGTTTTCTCGCAACTCAGGAGGCCAGCGCAGAATGACATCGAAACTCTTTTCTCCTTCGACCATGTCAGTAAACGGCTTTCCACCGACTGCCGTTTCGATGACGTCTTCCAGATCGGCCACGCTGACGCCCCATAGAGCGCACTTTTCACGATCAACCGGCAACGTCAAGTTGGACTGACCTTTGATATGGAAGATGCCAGGGTCTGACACGCCTGGCACGTTGGCAATCGTGGCACGGACCTTTTCGGCCAGCACCTCTAGTTGATTAAGATCGCCGATCCCTGATGAGCCTGGCGGGGCGATGATTTTAACTGAGTTTTCACCTTTGACGCCTGATAATGATTCGAGCACGTTGTCACGAATCATCTGGGAGAAGTCCCAGTTGATGCCAATCAAATGGCGTGACAAGTTCCAGTTCATGTGCGCGATCAGCTCTTGCTTGGTCCGCGCGCGCTTGGCCTTGAACCAACTGGCAATGCCGCGGGTCTCGACCGTTGCTGGCCACTCTTCGTACGGCTTCAATGGCACGAAGCATTCGACGTTGTAGTAGCCCGTCGGGTCGGTGCCGTCGTCCGGCCGGCCGACCTGTGCCGTGGCCATGCGCACTTCTTCATATTGCGACATGATGCGGCGCGCAATCGCCGACTTTTGCGCAACTTCCTGCAACGACACGTTCACCGGGAACGTGCCGCGCACGATCATGTTGCCTTCTTCAAGTTCGGGCATGAACTCGCGTCCCATATAGGGCAGCGCCACCACGGTCGCGATCGCAGCCGTGGCATAAATCGTGACGGCGACGCCACGATTGCGCAATTGCATGTCGACTACGCGCGACGCGGTATGCTTTAGCAGCCGAACCAGCACGTTGTCACGGCTGGGCTTCAGGTTTTTGAAGAACAGCATGCACATGACCGGTGAAACGGTCAGTGCCAACAGCAACGCGCCGCCGAGGGCAAAGGCGTACGTGTCAGCCATGGGGCCGAAAATCTGACCTTCCGAGCCTTTCATCGTGAACAACGGAAGCATCGCGCAGATCATGATAATGGTCGAGAAGAACAAGCTCCGCTCGACTTCGCGCGAGGCGCGGACAATCCGTTCGCGAATGCTCAAGCCCGAAGTGTCATAAGTGCTCAGCCGGCGGTAGATATTCTCGACCATGATCACCGACGAGTCGACGATGATGCCGAAGTCGACAGCTCCAATCGACAACAGATTGGCGCTCTTGTCACGCAGGAACAGCACGCCGAACGAAAAGAATAGCGCTAAGGGGATATTCAGCGCGACAATTAACGCCGCGCGGACGTTGCTAAGAAACATCAACAAAATTACGCTGACCAGCAGAATGCCGACGAGCAGATTCTCGTGGACTGTCTCGGTCGTAACATCGATCAGTCGCGAACGATTATAGAACGGATCGATTTGCACGCCGGGAAGCAGTCGTCCCGGTGTGCCATTCAATTCGGCGATTTTCACCTGGACCTTGGTCAACGCCGGGATCGAGGCGCGGCCTTTGTAGAGCAGGATGATCCCTTGGACCATGTCGTCTTCATGGTCCCAGATCCGTTCATGGTTGTCGTCGCGCAGTTCTTCGCCTTGCTCGTCAGTCCTGGCGCGGGATATGCCCAGCATCCCTTGGCGGGTTTGCCAGCCGACAATTACACCGCGCTGGCCGATTTCCTCCCCTTGGCGAATCGGGCCTCCTTCGACGACGTGCTCGACGCGAATTGGCACGTTATTCGTCGAGGCGATGACGATGCGACGGATTTCATAGAGCCGGCGACGTTCTTCCTTGCGGAGGAAATCGAACGCCTCTTCCGGCGTCTTCATCTGCATGGCTCGCTGCATCGGGTCTTCGCCGCCGCCGATCAGGCCGATGCCGCGGACAGGTTGAATCGACGGCCCTTGGATCACGTAGTCGCCGCCGACGTTGGCGTTGCTCTGCGAGATGGCGTCCTGCAATTGGTCAAGCGTGATGCCGTATTCCTTGAGCCGCTGCGGATCGGGGTGAATTTCGTAGCGTTTGACGCTGCCACCCGAACTGACCACGCCGGCAATCCCGTCCACGCGGCGGAATTCACGAACCAGGGTCCAGTCGTTGAGCGCCTTCAGGTCGTTCTGCGTGTAGATATCGCGCCCCATCTTGTCGTGGGGATTGGTCAGCGTGTAACGCAGGATTTCGCCAATGGGCGAAGCGGGAGAAATGACCGGGTCGACCCCCTTCGGGAGATCCCCCCTGGCATTGTTTAGCCGGTTGATCACTTCCTGCTTGGCGCGTTCGTAGTCAACGCCATATTCAAACTGGTTCCGCAGGTGGGCCAGGCCGAACATGCTCTTGGCTCGGGTATACTTCAAGCCCGGGATGCCAGTCAGGGCGACTTCGAGCGGGATGGTGACCTGACGCTCGATCTCTTCAGCCGAGCCGCCGGGGTATTGCGCCACGATCTCGATGATCGCCGGGGCCGGGTCAGGATAGGCTTCGACGTTGACGGCAAAGAAGCAATACATGCCGCCGCAGGCCAGCACCACGACCAGCAAGACCACAACCACGGGGTTGTTCGTGGCCCATTGAATCAGCTTGCCGACCATGCGACGACCTACGCTGCCGTAATGCCCGCGGCGGAGCCGGCAGCCCTATCTATTTGTTGGCGACTTTGGTGTTGGCGCTCAGATCGCGCAGTTCGCGGGCCATTTCCAAGCAGCCCGAGTCGACGACCTCTTCTCCGGCCCGCAGGGGGTGCAGGCCGTGCTTGCTCTGTTCCACGGTGAGTTGCGAGGCAATGTAGACTTGCTGGTCATGGCGGCGCGTGGGAAATACGCGTCGCAACGTGAACTTCAGCTCATTGGGGCGCCGACGCACAAAGACCGACGTCTCGCCGTCCTGATCGACCAATGCCGTGGCGGGTACCGCGACCTCGTGGGGATTGGCTGGCAGCTTGACTTCGGCGCTGACGAATTGGCCGACGCGCAGCCGTCCGCTGGCGTTGTCGACCCAGCCGCGAATCAGCGCCGTGTGCTGATTGGGGTCGATGATCCGGCCGATCTGGTCAAACGACCCGATCAGCGGCTGTTCGGTCGACCCGCTCATCAGCTTGACCTGCCACTCCCGTTCTTCCGGTTTCAGTTCTTCGAGCAGTTCCAGGTCTTCTTCATAGGCGTGGGCCAACACGTCGAGCCGCGTCAGGTTGGCGATCTTGTACAGGTCGAGCGCGGTTTCCACATAGTCGCCGATGTTGAGGTTCTTTTCGACGATCACGCCGTCGATGGCCGAACGAATCTCGACGCGCGCCCAAGACTGATTCAATCCCCCTTCGGTCTTGCCCTTATTGGCGTGCAGACGCCGGGCCTCGGTTCGGATCTCCTCCAGATCTTGGTCAGTCAACCGCCATGTGCGCAAGGTGCGCTCGGCGCGATCGACGGCAATTCGGTCGGCCTCGACCAGCCGTTCGGTCTCGCGCAAGGTGCGCTCGGCCAGCGAGCCCTGGCGGAACAGCGGCTCGAGTCGCGTGAATGTCTCTTCATCCAGGTACAGTCGCGACAGAGCGTCGACGAGCTCGCTTTTCTTCTCGCCCAGGTCTTTGCTCCAGATGACCGCCATCAACTGGCCCTTCTTGACCGGATCGCCAAAGCGGAGATGCAAGTTCAAGCGATTCGGCGTGGCGTCCTTGTCGACGATCTCAAGCGTGCCAAGTTCCACCACCTCGCCGGCAAAGCGAGTGTGAACGTGCGTCAAGCGATCGGCGTTCAAAAATAGCGAGCCTTCCATCCGCAACGCGGCCGGCGGTGGCGCCTTGATCACCGTAACGGTGTGGGCCTGCATTCGCTCATAGACGTCGGAAGGCAGTTCGATCGTCTGGGGCTCATTCTCCACCAGCGCGGCACGCGGCGCTTTCGCATGATGATGCGGATCGGCGACTTTCTCGCTTTCCCGAGCGCGTTGCCACGCGCGCAGCGACACCACGGCGATCGCGACAATGGCGACCGCCAATCCGATCTTGATCCAGCGGCTGGCGTTCGGCTTCATGGCGTGGTGCGTTGAGCGGAGGAGTCCGCGCGAAGCAAGCGACGAAGCCACGATGCGACAAAGTGACGCATCGCGACTTATTCGCACAGTATCGGCGTGGACGATTCAGCGTGTCCTCTGACGTCCCCCTCATGGAGTCCGCCGGCACTTTAATTGCCAACAGATCCCTTAGTCTACTTAATCTTACACTCGGCCGATGCTTTATTGCGGTTTCTAAAGGTTTTGACACTCGCGGCGAACCTGGCCGGCCGGTCACTCGGAACCTGCCAGTCGGTCGGCCGGACTGGGCGCAATAATCCGCCCAAACGGCCCCAAAATCGGGGAACTTGCGATTAGTGTCGCTGGGGTTTGAACAGCACCATCCCCAGGGGGGGCAGCGAGATTTGGGCCGAGAAAGGTCGCCCGTGCCACGAAATCGGCTCGGCTTGCAGCCCGTTGGCGTTGCCCACGTTGCTGCCCCCGTAGAACGACGAATCGCTATTGAAGATTTCGCGATACCAGACCTGCTCGGGCAGCCCGATTCGATGATTGAGCCGTGGCACTGGCGTAAAGTTAAAGGCCGCCACGACGTAATCGCGAGGATCCTTGGCCTTGCGGATGTAGATCAACACGCTTTCGTCATAGTTGTGGCAGTCGACCCATTCAAAGCCCGAAGCTTCAAAATCGACCTGGTGCAGGGACGGCTCGCGGCGCATCAGGTCGTTCAGATCGGCGACCAATTTCTTGATCCCCTGGTGTGACTCCCATTGCAGCAAGTCCCACTGCAGGCTTTGATCGAAGTTCCACTCGTTCCACTGGCCCCATTCGCCACCCATGAACAACAGCTTCTTGCCCGGGTGAGTCCACATATAGCTGTACATCAGCCGCAGGTTGGCGGCCCGCTGCCACAGGTCGCCCGGCATCTGGTCCAGCAGCGATCCCTTGCCATGCACCACTTCGTCGTGTGACAACGGCAAGCAGAAATTCTCGTGGAAGGCGTAGATCAAGCTGAAGGTTAGCTCGTCGTGATGGAAGCGACGGTGGATCGACTCGTGACGCATGAAGCGCCGCGTGTCGTTCATCCAGCCCATGTTCCACTTCAAGTCAAAGCCCAAGCCGCCCAGATAGGTCGGCCGCGACACGCCACCCCAGGCGGTCGACTCTTCGGCAATGGTCAGCGTGCCGGGATACTGCAGGTGAGTCTGGATGTTCATCTCTTTGACCAACGAGATGGCTTCCAGGTTTTCGCGCCCGCCAAAGGCGTTGGGGAGCCATTCCCCTTCCTGCCGGCTGTAATCCAGGTACAGCATCGATGCCACGGCGTCGACGCGCAAGCCGTCGATGTGATACTTGTCGAGCCAAAACAGGGCGTTGCTCAGCAGGAAGTTGCGAACTTCGTGCCGGCCATAGTTGAAGATCAACGTGCCCCAGTCTTTGTGCTCGCCCTGGCGCGGATCGGCGTGCTCGTACAAGGCCGTGCCGTCGAACAGCCGCAGCCCGTGCCCGTCGCGCGGAAAGTGAGCCGGCACCCAGTCCAGCACGACGCCGATGCCGTTCTGGTGGCAATGGTCGACAAAGTACATGAAGTCTTCCGGCGTGCCGTACCGTGACGTCGGCGCATAGTACCCGACCGTTTGGTAGCCCCAACTGCCCGAGAATGGATGTTCGCTGACCGGCAACAGTTCGAGGTGCGTGAAGTTCATCTCCTTCACGTAGTCGACCAGTTCGTGCGCCATTTCACGATAGGTCATCCAGCGCTGCGGATCGTCGCCGGGCCGCCGCCAGCTACCCAGGTGAACCTCGTAGAACGACATCGGCGCGTTTAGCGCGTTGTGCTGGGCGCGTGTGGCCAGCCACTGGCCGTCGTTCCAACGATAGCGCGTCAGATCGACCACCTTCGACGCGGTGCGCGGCGGCACTTCGGCGCCAAAGCCGTAAGGATCGGACTTCTCGAGCGTCTCGTGGCCGTGCTTGAGTTGGTACTTGTACAGCGTCCCTTCGCCGAGACCGGGAACGAATAGTTCCCAAAAGCCGCTGGGAATATGCTTGCGCATCGGGTGACGGCGGCCGTCCCAAGCGTTGAAGTCGCCGACCACGCTCACCGAGTCGGCGTTCGGCGCCCAGACGGCGAAGTTCACCCCTTGAATGCCATCGACGGTTCGTAGTTGCGCGCCAATCTTGTCATAGCTGCGCCAGTGCGTCCCCTCATTGAGCAAATGGCGATCGAACTCGGTGAGGTATGCTGGGAACGAATACGGGTCGTGCAACATGACGCGCTTGCCTTGTTGATCCGCCAATTGAATCTGATACCGCACGGGAGGGTCGGTCGGGCTGCAAATGGCCTCGAACAACCCCGCGGGGTGAATCCGGCGCATCGGGCGTGGCGTGCTTCCCTGTGCCGGATCGACTACCCAAGCCTGTTCACAACCAGGTGCAAACGTCCGCACGGCCAGCGCCTGTCGCCCCTCGACGGTCACTTCGTGCGGGCCAAGAATCTCGAACGGATCGTGATGTCTACCTTCGACCAGCCGGCCAATACTTTCCAAGTTTGCCGCAGTCCGCAAAGCGCGCTCCTTCGTCAGTCGTTTTGGATTGTCGTTCGTCGCTAGTGTGGCGTCCAGCTACCAAAAGCCATGCTCAAAACAAGGGGCGGCGTGCCGGGTCAATTCGACCGGCTCGCTCCGTTTCGTTCAAGCCATGAACCGCCGCAATGTGCCGAATGGGGCCAGGGATCGGCATTCAGCCAGCCGATGAGTTGTTCGACTTTAACCCGTGTCCAGTTAATGAGTTCCAGCCCATGCTGCGGCAGCCAGGCCGAGAGCCATTGTCCGTGACGCTCGGCCGTTGGCGGCCGCGAATCACCCCGGCATTCGACCTCGACCAGTTCAAACGGCTCGGCTTGGGCAGCCGGCGATTCGACGACCAAGGCGGTCTCGGCAGGCAGGTTTTTCCCCTGGCGACGCAGGAAGTGGGGAGCGCGAACCTGCAGCTTTGGCGCAGCTTCGGCTCCCCTGGCTGGTGTGGCCAAATCGCTCGCTGGTTCAACGTGCGCCGTGTCGACACGCGACGTACGCAGCTCGATCTGATGAAATGCCATCGCTCGGTCGAGCCGCTGCCAGAGGTCGCGGTTCTTGACCGGCACCATCTCGCCATAGCATTCCCAGGTCCAGTCGTTGGCCCGCCACTCGTCGAGCCCATAGGCGATGCCGCGCCGCACGTATTTGCTGCGTGTCACCAGCGTGACTCGCGAGGGCTGATCCAAAGCTTCGAGCCCACGGATCACTGACAACAGCTCCAGGCGCTCGCCGTGCTGGTCAGGTTCCAGTTCCTGGGCCGTTTGCATCGCCGTTCCATCGGCCGCGTGCAAGACGAAACTCCATTCGTCCCTTTGGTTCCGACGGCTGACATCGGCCAGCAGCAGGAAATGCGGTTCCGGGGGATTCATACGCGTTACGCTTCAATCACTGGGGGACACATCGAAACATCAGCAATCGTGAACAGAACGCCCTCGGGCCGGCAGTGGCCGCCGTCGTCATGGCAATATTGGCCGTGGACGAAACGGAGCTAGGCGCACTTTAGCGGGCCGGTCAGGTTTTGCTGATCGACAACTGCTTCGTAGTCTCACAAGTTTATCACGCGGTTCGCTGCGCCTCGGAATCAGCAATCACAGTTTGCCCAGTTCATCTGTTAAACTGTGCGCTCTATAGCGACTGCTGGGTACTTTTCCGCCGGGAGATTACGCCATGAGCGTCAAACGTGTGCTGATGATCGTTGGTGACTTCGTGGAAGACTACGAAGTGATGGTCCCGTTTCAGACCTTGCTCACCCTGGGGCACCAGGTCGACGCCGTCTGCCCCGACAAGAAGGCCGGCCAAACCGTCGCCACGGCTATCCATGACTTTGAGGGGGACCAGACGTACAGCGAGAAGCGCGGCCACAACTTCCGGCTTAACGCCACGTTCGCCGAGGTCGATGTGGCCGGTTATGACGGCTTGATGGTCCCGGGCGGGCGCGCGCCGGAGTATTTACGGCTGAATCCACGGGTGCTCGACCTAGTCCGCGCCTTTGCCAAGGCCATCAAGCCGATCGGCGCGATTTGCCACGGCATTCAGGTACTGACCGCGGCCGACGTGATACGCGGCAAATCATGCACCGCCTACCCAGCGTGCCGGCCCGAGTTGGAACTGGCCGGCGCCAAGTGGGTCGAGCCTTCGGCCGGCTTTGACAGCGCGCACACGGACGGCAACCTGGTCACCGCCCCGGCCTGGCCAGCTCACCCAGCGTGGGTCCGCGCGTTTGTCGCGGCGCTCGGTTCGCCGATCGCGACGTAGCGAGTTCGCGAGCGTCAAATAAAAACACAAGCCCAGGGCATGAAGCCTCCTGGGCTTGTGTTGGAACAGCAGAACGTCGCGCGATTCGCGAACTGACTAGGCGGCGATCTTCAGCACCGACACGTCGCCGGTAATGCCGCAGACGAACTCTTCAAAAATCCGCAGATCGAGCGCCGAGGCCGAATCGTTCTCGGGGTGGAACTGGGTGCCCAGCGCGAACCAGTCGGGACGAATGCTCTCAATCGCTTCGACCACGCCGTCCGGGCAGCGGGCCGACACAATGAAGCCCGGCGCGACTTCGTCGACCGCCATGTGGTGGAAGCTGTTGACGCGGATTTCACCTTCGCCGTAGACCCGTTCCATCAGCGTGCCCGGTACTACTTCCAGGGCGTGACGATGGGCGTTGTCCAGCGGGTCGCTGTGCGGCAGCGCCTTGGGCATGTCTTCGGGGAGGTGGAAGAACAGGTTGCCCCCTTCGTTCACGTTCAGCAGTTGCATGCCCAGGCCAATGCCAAACACGGGCAGCCGGCGATCGGCCACCAGCTTCATCAGCCGGCGATCGAAATCTTCGCGGCGATTGGCCATCATGCGAATCGACGGGTGGAGCATGAAGCCGTCGCGGCGTGGGTCCATGTCGGCACCGCCGACCATGACGATGCCGTCCAAAAGTTCGAGCACGCGGCTCAAATCCTTGTCTTCTTCCATCGGAGCAATGATCACTGGCACGCCACCGGCTTTGACAATCGAATCGTAGTAGCCGGCACAAACATAGCTGAACGCCGGCGAATCCTTCTTGGCGGCGCGGAAGTCCATGTTCAGACCGATCATTGGCTTCGTGCTCATGTTTTCCCTCTCCTGTGGGTGCGAGGACACATCCTGGTCCACGCTAAGCGGAACGAACGTTCAGAGACTCTGGGGCCGAGTCGTCTCGTGTTCGATGTCCAAGGAGCGAGCGGTGAGCGGGAGCTGATGGTCGACGTGCGAACAGTCGCCATCAACGATCGCGCGAGTAGCGCGTTCGAGACCGGGGTGCGGAAACGCGGTCGTCATCCCTGACATCCTCGCAAAGCAAAACGCCGCGGCTCGCCATCAACAGGGCGGAGCCAAGCGTCTTGCGGCCCATCCTTGAGCACTTCGCAAGAGAAACTTCGACTCGACAAGACAAGCAACCGAGTGCGTCCAACGCAAACGGCTGATAGGGTCGGGTTATAGAGCGAGGTGAAAACTTTGCAACAAAATTGCCGATTTTGGGGGGTGGACTCGCTGCTTGCACAAGATGAAGTGCTAGCGACAGTTAGGTCCGGCTAAAAGAGCGATTGACCCGCGAGGCGCGGGGCCGCGATTCGCGCCATTTCGACGGCCGAGCGCGCGGGCCATGTAAAAACCGTGTCATTCTTCTGTCATCGCCCCCAATTTCGCGGCAAAAACTGGTACTTTACCCCCAAGCCAGCCGTTCCTATGCTGGCCGCTTCAACCCGATCACCCCAGCGCCGCGCTTCGCCCGACACGTGTGGCGAACACCGGCTGTTTTCATGCAATATCAGCACGTTTGCCTCGAAGCCTTCGGCTACCAGCTTCCAGGCGAAATTCTCACTACGGCCGAAATCGAAGCGCGGTTAGAGCCTGTCTATCGCCGGTTGCGCCTGCCCGCCGGTCGCTTGGAATTGATGACTGGCATTCGCGAGCGCCGCTTCTGGTCGCGCGAGACAATGCCCAGCAGCCCCAGCGTTACTAGCGCTGAACAGGCCATCGCCGCGGCCGGGATCGACCGCCGCAAGATCGGCGCGCTGCTCCACGCTTCGGTCTGCCGCGATTATCTCGAACCCGCCACCGCTGCCGGCGTGCACAATCGTTTGGGTCTGTCGAGCGATTGCCAGGTTTACGATGTCTCGAACGCCTGCCTGGGCATCCTGAACGGCATGGTGCAAATCGCCAACATGATCGAGCTGGGCCAGATTCAAGCCGGCCTGGTCTGCGGCACTGAAAGCAGCCGCGCCCTGGTCGAGAACACCATCGACACGCTCAACAACGATTTGACGCTGACGCGCGAATCGATCAAGTCAGCCGTGGCTTCGTTGACCATCGGTTCGGCCAGCGCCGCCGTGCTGCTGGTTCACCGCAGCTTGAGTCGCACGCAGAATCGGCTGACCGCGGCCGTGGCGCGCGCGGCCACGACAGGGCATGAACTCTGCCGCAGCGGGCGCGACGAGTCGATCGGCGGCGACGCGCTGCCATTGATGAACACCGACAGCGAACGCTTGTTGCGCGACGGCGTGGCCGCCGCCGTGCCGGCCTTCGCCGCGTTTCAAGCCGCCACCGGTTGGAGCGCTTCGGAGATTGACAAGACGATCTGTCACCAAGTCGGCGCGGCGCACCGCAAGCTGATGTTCGAGTCGCTCGGCCTGTCGCCGGACATCGACTTTGCCACGTTCGAGACCCTGGGGAACACCGGCTCGGTCGCGGTTCCCATGACGGCCGCCATGGCCGTCGAGCGCGGACACTTGAAGCGAGGCGATCACGTCGCCCTGATGGGCATCGGCTCAGGGATCAACGTCCTGATGCTGGGCGTCGACTGGCAGACCGCGCCAGTCGTAGTCCGTGAAACGGCCAGCGTCCCCCACGCCCGCACCACACGCTTGCCAACCGCCGGCAGCGCATCGTAGCGAATTTCAAGCCCAGGGGTTTCAGTCCCTGAGGCTTCGTATCAGCTCGTAGATCAGCACGCGGCAGTCGACGGCCTTGAAAACCGCAGACAGGGGCCTGACAATGCCGCGAGTCGCGTCGTAGCGTCTCATGTCGTGGCGGCGCGCCGCAACCCCTGCACGCTCGCCACTTCCTTCAACCGACCCCCGGCCAGCAGGATCATCGCTATGCGACCGCACATCTGGCTGGCAGTTGTCGTCATGGCGAATCTTTGGCCGGATGCATTGCAAGCCGCTGATTGGCCTCACTGGCGCGGCCCCGCCTATACCGGCATCAGCGCCGAGACCGATTGGACCTGGCAATGGTCGGCGGACGGCCCGGCCGAAGTATGGCACGCCGAAGTGGGCACCGGGTTCAGTTCGATCGCCGTGGCCGGCGGCCGCGCGTTCACGTCGGGACACCAGGGGGGAAACGACACGTTCTACTGCTTCGACGCGCTGACGGGTGAGCAGCGCTGGAGCTACAGCTATCCCGCTCCGCTGGTCGACAACCTGCACGAAGGGGGCCCGGCCGCCACGCCGACGGTTGACGGCGGGCTCGTTTACACCTACAGCAAGGACGGCCGACTGTTGGCGCTGCACGTGGCCGACGGTTCGGTGGCCTGGCAAGCCGAGGCCGGCAAGCTGGCCGACGTCGAGATGCCTGCTTGGGGCTTTTCGAGTTCGCCGCTGGTGCTGGGCAACAAGGTGATCGTCGACGCCGGACGCGTGATGGCGTTCGAGAAAACGACCGGCAATATCCTGTGGCAGACTGACGCTTGGCGACCCGGTTATGGCACCGCCGTGCCGCTGACGTTCGACGGCCAGGCGTGCATTGCCGTGCTGAATAACGACGTGTTGCTGGTGGCCCAGGTGGCCGATGGCAAGGTGCTGGCAACGTACCCCTGGGAAACCGATTACATCACCAGCGCGTCGACGCCCGTGGTCGTTGGCAACGAGTTGTTCGTCTCAACCGGCTACAACCGGGGCTGCACGCTGCTCAAGTGGGATGGCAAAGAATTGGTCAAAGTCTACGAGAACCGCCACATGCGAAACCACATGGCCAACTCGGTCCTGTGGGAAGGAGGCCTGTTCGGCATCGACGGCAACAGCCACAACCGCCGGCTGTGCGAGGTGGCGTGCATTGACGCCGCCTCGGGCGAGTCACGCTGGCACCAGCGTGGGCTCGGCTGTGGTTCGCTGCTGCTGGCCGCCGGCAAGTTGCTCGTTCTGAGCGATGAAGGGGAGTTGGTCGTCGCCAACGCCACCAGCGAGAAGTTCGATGTGCTGGCCCGGGCCAAGATTCTGGACGGGCGTTGCTGGACGGTGCCGACGCTGGCGAACGGCCTCTTGTACGCCCGAAATGCCGACGGACACCTGGTCTGCGTCGACCTGCGCCGGAAGTAAAGCGTGACCATGTTGACACTGGTAACTGGCGCGACGGGCTTCTTGGGGCGCTATATCGTCGAACAACTTGTCTCGCGCGGCGATCGGGTGCGCGGACTAATGCGGCGCGACGATCCGCAGTTGGCCGCGCTTGGTGTTGAGCAATGCCTGGGCGATGTGCGCGACGCTCATTCCGTCGAACAAGCCTGCGCTGGCGTGGACCTAGTTTTCCACACTGCGGCGATTGCGGGCATCTGGGGGCGCTGGACCGACTTCTATCAGACCAACATCCGCGGCACCGAGCACGTTTTGTCCGGTTGCCGGCGTCACAACGTCCCGCGGCTGGTGTTTACCAGCAGCCCGAGCGTCACCTTCGACGGCGGCGACCAGTCTGGCATTGACGAATCGGCGCCGTATCCGACCCGCTGGCTGGCGCATTACCCGCACACCAAGGCCCTGGCCGAACAAGCGGTGCTGACCGCCAATTCGCCAACGCTGTCGACGTGCGCGTTGCGACCTCACTTGATCTGGGGGCCGCGCGATCGGCACCTGGTGCCGCGCCTGATCGAGCGAGCGCGAGCCGGGCAGTTGCGCCGCATTGGGGCTGGCAACAACGTGATCGACATGATTTACGTCGAGAACGCGGCCCGAGCGCACTTGCAGGCGGCCGACGCCTTGATCCCAGCTTCGCGCGTGGCCGGGCAGGCATATTTCCTGAGCCAAGGTTCGCCAGTGAACTGTTGGGGCTGGATCAACGAACTGTTGGCTCTGGCTGGTTTGCCGCCCGTACGGCGCAGCGTGCCGGTGGGAGTGGCATACGCGGCCGGTGCTTTGCTCGAAGCAATCGCGAAGCTCACCGGGTCGACGAGTGAACCGCGGATGACGCGGTTCTTGGCGTTGCAACTGGCGCGGGATCATTACTTCGCGCTCGACCGCGCTCGGCGCGACTTCGGCTACCAGGCGACCGTATCAACGGCCGAAGGGATGGAGCGACTACGCGCGAGCATGAAACAGCGTGCGTGAGATTTGCTCAATCTAAAGCAATGGAAAGGGTGCCATGCTCAAGCCCTTAAGGCTTGAGCATGCCGAGAACACGCTTCACATGCTCAAGTCTGCTGACTTGAGCATGGCACCCGCTGACGATGGGCGACCAAACAGGCTGCCTACGCCAGCTTGGCGCGGATTTCGCCGAGCGCTTGTTCCAGCGCGGCCGGAATCTTTTCCGGATCCTTGCCACCAGCCTGGGCCAGGTTCGGCCGACCGCCGCCGCTGCCCCCAACCGTGGCGGCTGCGCCGCGAATCCAGTCGCCGGCCTTGAGGCCACGTTTCTCCAGGTCGGGCGAAATCCCGGCGACGAGCGTCACTTTGCCTTCTTCGGCGGCGGCCAACATGATGGCGGCGCTGCCGGCCTTTTGCCGCACGGCATCGATCAGCCGACGCATGTCGTCGGCCGACGCCCCCGGCGCATCGCAGACCACGACCTGGGTCTTGCCGACCGTGATTGCCTTGGCCATCAAATCGTCGGTCGTCACGGTGCCCGAGCGCGGCGCGCTGGTGGCTTGCTTCTTCAGGTCGCGGACTTCCTTGACCAAGGCCGCCACGCGGGTCGGCGCGTCGTCCAATGAAGTGCGCAGCGCTCCGGCGATCTCGCTCAGCGCGTGTTCGATTTTGCGAATGCGTTCCAAGGCGGCGTGACCGGTCAGGGCCACGATGCGCCGCGTGCCGGCCGAGACACTTTCCTCGCCGACGATCTTGAACAGGCCCACTTGCCCCGTGTTGTCCAAGTGCGTGCCGCCGCACAGTTCCTTGCTGAACTCGCCCATCGAGACCATCCGGGCCATGTCGGGGTACTTCTCGCCGAACAGCATCATCGCCCCTTGCTTGCGGGCTTCGGCGATCGGCAACACCTCCCAGCGGATCGGCTGCGACGAGGCCACCAATTCGTTGACCTCTTCTTCGATCTTGGCCAGTTGATCGCGTGGGATCGATTGCGGATTGGTGAAGTCAAACCGAAGGAAGTCGGCGTCAACCTTCGAGCCTTGCTGCTTGGCGTGGCCGCCCAGGTGCTTTTGCAATGCGTGATGGAGCAGGTGCGTGGCCGAGTGCGCGCGGCGAATGCCTTGCCGGCGCCCCAGATCGACGCGCGCGGTCACCGTGGCCCCTTGCGTGATTCGTCCCTCGCGCAGATGCCCGACGTGCAGCACCAGTCCGTGCCCCTTCGCGTCCTTCTGGGTGTCTTGGACGTCAAAGCGGAAGCCCGGGCCGACGATTTCACCTTTGTCGCCCACCTGGCCGCCACTTTCGCCGTAGAACGGCGTCTGGTCCAGGACGATGGTAATCGGCTTGGCATTGCCGATCTCATCGACCTGGTCGACCAGGTGATCGCTAGCGATCAGACCAATGACCTTGGCCGCCGACTCGGTGGTGCCATAGCCGAGGAACTTGGTCGCTCCTTGGGCTTTGACCAGCGCGTCCAATGGGGTCGATGTGGTGGACATCACGTCTCCCATCCGACCTTCGCCCGAAATCTTGCCATGCTCGTCCATGGCCTTGCGGAAGCCGTCCCAATCGAACGTCAAGTTGTGCTCCGCGGCCAGCGTCTCGAACAGCTCAGGGGGAAAGCCGTGGGTGGTCCACATGTCGGCGGCTTCGTCGCCGCTGACCATGATGCGACCCTTGTTCTTCATTTCGCCGAACAGGCGCTCGATGCGATCCAAACCAGCGTCGATCGTCGAGAAGAAGTTGGCCTCTTCCAGGCGAATGACATTCTGCACGCTGGCAATCGTCTCGCCCAGCTCGGGATACGGCGCCTGCATCATTTCAGCGACCTTGGGGACCAGCTGGAACAAGAACGGCTCGTGCAGGCCCATTTGGCGGCCGTCGAGAACCGCGCGGCGCAGCAGGCGCTTGATGACGTAGCCCTGTTTTTTGTTGCCCGGGTGGACGTTCTCGTGGATGGCAAAGGCACACGCGCGCACGTGGTCGGTAATCCGCCGCAGCCGGCGCCCGTTCTCGCTGGCCGCGTCGTATCTCACGCCGGCCACTTCGGCGGCCGCCTGGACGATTGGGAATAGGATATCGATGTGGAAGTTCGTCTCCACGCCTTGCAGCGTGGCGGCCGTGCGTTCGAGCCCCATGCCGGTGTCGATGTTCTTGCTAGGCAATGGGCGGAGATTGTTCGGCGGCTCGCCCACGCGGTTGAACTGGGTGAAGACCAGGTTCCAGATTTCGACCGAGCCGCCGGTCGGCGGATGGTAGAAGATTTCACTGCACGGGCCGCAGACGCCGTCCGGGCCTTTGCTCGGCGCGCCGGCCGGCCAGAAGTTGTCGTCTTCGCCCATTCGCTCGATGCGATCGGGCGTCAGCTTGACGTCACGAACCCAGATGTCGGCCGCTTCGTCGTCATCGTGATAGACCGACACGGTCAGCCGGTCGGCGGCCAGGCCGAGCCACTTCTTCGACGTGAGGAATTCCCAACCCCAATTGATCGCCTCGCGCTTGAAGTAATCGCCAAAGCTGAAGTTGCCGAGCATCTCGAAGAACGTGTGGTGATAGGCCGTGCGACCGACGTTGTCGATGTCGCCGGTACGAAGACACTTCTGGCAAGTCGTGGCGCGCGTGAAGTCGAGCTTGCACTTGCCCAGGAAGTGGTCCTTGAACTGGTTCATGCCGGCCGGCGTGAACAAGACCGAATGGTCCCAGGTGGGAACCAGCACATCGCTGGGGCGGCGGGTGCAGCCTTTGGATTCGAAAAAGGCGAGATACTTCTCACGGAGTTCGTCGGTTTTCATCGCAGGCGTGGAACCTTGCTCGAAGGGCTGGAAAGATAAGCCCTTAATGATACCGGCCGGGGCTTAATTCAAAAAGACGAGCATTGGCCCGGGAAGTTCGCCATTTCGCGGCCAATTCGAACTCGCTGCAATGTTAGCGCTAGCCTTGCCCGCTTGGCCCTAACGCCCCTGGTCTGGGCACGCTAGCGCAATACCGGTCGCGAACACCGGTTTCGACGTCGACCAAGCGATTACGGGAACACGAACGACGGGTCAGCGCCGCAGTTCTTCACAATGCCCCAAACGGCCATTGCGCCGGTCAGGGCTAATAGCGCCACGCTCGACAAGACGACTAACTGGAACCGCCGGCGGAACGCGGAATTGTCGTCCAGCGTCGCCAACAGCCCGAACGGCAGCAGCACCAACGCCCCAAAGAAACAGACGATCGTCATGTACCGCAGCGTCAGACACGCGGCATGGGCGTTGATGGTGAACATGACCGTAATGGCGATCGCCAGCGTCAAGATCACCGCGCCGGCTACCACCAGCAACCAGACCCACAAGGGCAAGCCGGTGGACGATTCACTTTGGTTGGTCGACATCAACGGTCTCGGAGGGGGCGGCTGCGGGGTGGATGATAATGGGTGGCAAGCGCGCCGCGTCTTCGCGCGTCGGGTCGCCTCCCCCGAACTAGTGTAGCGCCTGAATGCCAACTCGGCCATACTTTCGTGGCTGGGCCGTTGGCGGTTAACGATTATTCCAGCGCCGACCGCCATTGTCGGCAAATTCACGCGCTGGTATTCATCAAGGCGGCCGCCGAAACATTGCCCAACGCCGCGCCGCCCGATACGATTCGGGCCAGTCACGACGAAGTCGACTTTCACCATTTACCTTGGCCAAGACGAAACAAAGGCTTTCGACCATGAGCAATACCCAGGCTTGCCTCAAGCGTCAGATGCAACAGGCACGGCAATATACCGAAGCGCTGCTGGCCGACTTCAAAACCCCGGAACAATGGCTGCACCAGGTGCATCCCCAGGCCAATCACGCTCTCTGGTTCGCGGGGCACATGGCCACGGCCGACAACTACTTCGTCTCCTGCCTGGCTCCCGACAAGGCCAAGAAGTTTCCCAGTTACGACACGCAGTTCGGCATGGGCTCGCAGCCAACCGCCGAAGCGGCAAAGTATCCGCCGATCGAAGAGGTGTTGGCCGCCATGCGCGAGCGCCGGACCACGCTGATGGAACTGCTCGACAGCTTGAAGGAAGACGATCTGGACAAAGCGCCGGCCAGCGGGGCTTCGGACTTTTTGCCGACCGTGGGCAAGGTATTCGAAGTGGCGGTCTGGCACGAGGGGCTTCACTCGGGGCAAATCTCGGTCACGCGCCGCGCGCTGGGGCACAAGCCTGTGTTTGGTGGAGCGTAATGTAGGGACCGCGCTGATAAGTGAAGCGACGTCGAATGCCCCCGGTCATTGACCGGGGGCTAATGGCCGAATGGCGATGCTGCGCTAGCCGATCGTGACCAGAATCTTCTGGGCGGCTTGCGAGCCGAGCGTTGATTCGTGCCCCTGGCTCGAGATCTTCACTACGCCTGATTCGGCCCGGTTCGACAACACCTTGCCCGAGGTGCCAATCGTCAGTCCTGCTTCGGTCAGGAATCGCAAGAACTCGGGGGACTGGTCCAACACGCGGACAAGCGTGAATGAGTCCCCCGTTGCACAGTCGGCCAGCGACTGGCTCGATGGTTCCTCGTCGAGCTTCCCTTCATGGCTGGGAATCGGATCGCCATGAGGATCAACCTTGGGGCGGCCGAGATAGGTATCAATCCGATCGATCAGCAAGTCGCTGACCGCGTGTTCCATATGCTCGGCTTCGGCATGCACCTCGTCCCACGTCAGATTCAGCGTCTTGACCAGAAACAGTTCGATCAGCCGGTGGCGACGCACGACGTGCAGGGCCAGGGCTTGCCCCTTGCGCGTCAGCTCGGCCCCCGAATAGGGCGTATACGTCGCTAGCCCCGCGTCGGCCAAGGTCTTGAGCATGCTGGTCACCGTGCCGGGCGACACGTCGAGCGCCTGGGCAATGGCACCGGTCGTGGCGGGCTGGCCGGTGGTGTGGCACAGTGTGTAGATGGCTTTCAGGTAGTTCTCGACGGTCAAACTAGGCACGACGGCAATGCTCGCTGGTTTTGGGCGGCCCGTTTCGCCCCCGGCCATTGGTCGGGGGCATTGGGCAAAGGTCACGGCAAGAAGGGCTGATTCTAAGGGCTTTGCCCCGGAACTTGTACCCTGAGCTTTATGGCTTTTGTACCACGTTTGGGCCGCTAAACCCGGGGTTTTCAGCGGCCTTAAGCTCGGCTGGCCAGTTGTTTTGGCGTCGGGCGTCAGCTAATTTAATGGCTCGATTGGCGGACGCCGCTGGCCAGGCATGGCCGGCCGCCGTCCAATGTTGGTCACAGCCAAAAGCTGGCCTAGTGGACGCACCGGCCTTGAGTTTCGTCCGTTCGCCATCGAACCCCGCCCGCGGCCCCTGCCCGCCCTGACTCGTCCATCGTGCGATGAGCTTCCAGTCCGACAAGGTGAAAACCCATGAGTGCTAGTACGTCTGTGGCTCCTGATTCCGCCGTCAAAGCTGCCCGCGAACGTCTCGACGCGCACACGGTCGAAACCGTGCATTGGCACTTCAGCGAGTCGAGCGGCTGCCCGTTCTGGCTCGAATACAAGTCAAAGCTGAAGTTCGACCCGCTCAAAGAGATCAAGTGCTTTGATGATTTGAAGAAGTTCGAGCCATTTCAGGACGAATGGCTGCGCGGCGGCCCGGTGCGACGCTGGGTTCCCAAGGCGCTGGCGACCAAGCCGTTGTATGTGTTCGAGACGGGCGGCACGACGGGTGTGCCCAAAAGCCGCGTCTCGCACGACGACTGGCGGATCGATTACTCGCTGTTCAGCGACACGCTGCCTGACGAACATTTTCCCAAAGGGGCCAATTGGCTGATGCTAGGCCCCTCGGGTCCGCGCCGGCTGCGATTGGCGATCGAGCACTTGGCCCAGCAACGAGGCGGCATTTGCTTCTGCGTCGACTTGGATCCCCGCTGGGTCATCAAGCTGATCAAGCGCGGCTGGATGGAACACCTCGAAGCTTACAAGCAGCACTGCATCGACCAGGCGCTGACGGTGCTGGGCGCTGGTCACGACATTCGCTGCATGTTCACCACGCCCAAGCTGCTCGAATCGCTTTGCCTGGCGCTGGAAAAGCAAGGCAAGCGGCTCAAGGATTCTGGCATCACGGGCATCTTCTCGGGTGGCACCGAGTTCACGCCACAGTGGACTCGCTTCATCACCGAGGAATACCTGGACGACATCTACATGACGCCGACCTACGGCAACACGCTGATGGGCCTGGCCTGCTCGCGTCCGGTGACGGCCGAGGAGAAATACAAAATCGCCTACTACGCGCCCCAGCCGCGTGCCGCGACCGAAGTGGTCGAGTTCAACGACTACAACCAGGTCGTGGGCTATGGTCAGACCGGCCGCGTGAAGCTGTACACGCTGACCAAGGAGTTCTTCGTGCCCGGCTTCATGGAACGCGACGAAGGCGAGCGCGAAATGCCGTACACCAAGTATCCTTGGGACGGCGTGAGCGGCGTGCGGCCGTTCCACGAGCTGGCCGAAGCCACGACGGTCGGCGTCTACTAAAAGCTCGCTGGTGACACGCACTCGATGCGCATTCTTTATTTAGATGACTCAGGCAAAATTCATCCCAATGATCCGACGTCGGTCGTCGTGTTCGGTGGCTTTTCCATTGACGAGTCGAATTGGCATCGCTTGGTTCGACAGCTTAATGGCGCGAAGGCGGCCTTCTTTTCAAACCGCGGAAATCCAAACGACTGGGAAATCAAAAGCAGTGATTTCTTGACGCGCAACAACTGGAATCGCGCCAAGAAACGACAGTTTTGCCATGAAGTGGCCAGCATCTTGAGACGCAACGGCTGCCACGTTTATGTGGTCTCAATGAACAAGTCGAATGCGACTCCGCCATTACAGGAGCCACGATTCGTGCCGTTGGCCTTTCAGCGATTGGCGGCCAAGTTTCACGAAGAAGTCAAAAACCACAACACAAAGGGTACGATCGTCTGCGACTGGTCAACTCACCACCTAGACCGGCACATCACGCACTGCGTCAGCAGTATGATCTCGACCTATGGGATGTACGACTTATTTGGTGGCGTCACGTATGGCGACTCGATTGCTTTGCCGCCGCTTCAGATCGCGGACCTCATTGCAAGGACGTTTAGAATCACGTTGGAAGGGCAGACTTACCTCGCCCAATTCAAGGCTCTGTTTGACGCTCAAGAGTTTACGGCTCCTGGGTTGGATGTGCTTGGATTTGATATTGGAAGTATCTTTAAACTCTTTTGAGTTTTTGATTTCGGCTTCAAGTGGGGTGGTGTAACACGCGTTGACTGGTACATTCCCGGAGCGTATGGTTAAAGTGTGGCCGAGGTTTGCCTAGTAAGGGTTTTCCCTGAATGCAGGCGATCCTAGGACACAACCGGCCGGGATTCGCATCGCGAGTTCCGGCTTTTTTTTCGTAACTTGAGAGGTGAATTCATCGTGCTCAATATCCCCGCCTTGCGTTGGGGCAAGCCTTACGAATCGCTCGAGACCGACACCGTCACGCACTTCATGACCGGCGAGGCGATCGCCAAGGTCAGCCAGACCAACGGCGCGCTGTTGGCTCGCGACATGCGCTTCGCCCAGCGGGCTCGCGACGTGCTGCGCGACATTCCGACCGACGACTTGATCGAGCGGATCAAGAAGGCGGCCGATTTGTACTTGAACGCCACGCTGCCCATGGGGGACGGCGTGCAAACGCCCGACGACTTTGCTCGCCAGCAAAGTGCGTCGACCGGCTTGCCCGAGCACATGGCCAAGTTCAACATGCAGAAGAATCATTTCGTGCTTTCGCACATGCGCGAAATGCTCGACGCGCTGACCCGCGGGCTCGATCTGAACATCCTCACGCGCGGCTATGGCAAGGAAAGCCGCGGCGTGATCGTCAGCTACCAGGTCCAATCGCCGGTCCTGGGTCTGGTGCTGCCGTCGAACTCGCCGGGCGTTCACACCCTGTGGCTGCCGGTGATTCCGATGCAGGTCGGCTTGGTCCTCAAGCCAGGGCCGCAGGAGCCTTGGACGCCGTATCGGATGGCGGCGGCGTTTTTCGAGGCGGGCATTCCGCGCGAAGCGATTTCGATCTATCCCGGCGGACCCGAAGTCGGCGCCGCGGTCCTTTCGGCTGTCGGCCGCAGCATGATCTTCGGCGGCACCGCCACCGTTGAGCGCTACAAGGGAAACCCCGCGGTCCAGGTTCACGGCCCAGGCTTCAGCAAGATTCTGCTGGGCGACGATGTGGTCGACGAATGGGAAAAGTATCTGGACCTGATGGTCGACAGCGTTTACTTGAACAGCGGTCGCGGCTGTATCAACTGTTCGGGCATTTGGGCCTCGCGCCATACCAAGGAAATTGCCAAGGCGATTGCCGAACGAATTGGACCGATCGCGCCGCTGCCCCCCGAAGATCCCAAATCAGCGCTGGCGGCCTTCACAGTGCCGAACGCGGCGCAGAATGTTTGGAAGATGATCGAGTCGCGGATGAGCGAAGCGGGCGTGTGGCACGCCACGGCCGATTACGGCCCGCGCTTGGTCGAAAAGGAACGCTGTGCGTATCTGCGGCCGACGGTCGTGCAATGCGACGCGCCCGAAAAGCAGATCGCCAAGGACGAATACATGTTCCCCTTCACCACGGTGGTGCAATGCCCGCAGGAGCAGATGCTCGAGAAGATCGGGCCGACGCTGGTCTGTAGCGCCATCACCCGCGACGCCAAGTGGCAGCGTCAACTGACCGAGGCGGTGCATATCGATCGCTTGAATATCGGCCCGGTGCCGACGATCAAGCTCGACTGGCTGCAACCGCACGAAGGGAAC
>JAFEBQ010000035.1 GCA_018242585.1 Planctomycetota bacterium | reverse complement strand
CGACTGGATCATCGACATGGGCCCTGAGGCGGGCGAAGGGGGCGGGCGCGTGGTGGCCACGGGCACGCCTGAACAAATCGTCGAACACGCTACCAAGCATCAGTCCGCGGCACGCAAGAAGTCATCGACCGAACTGTTGCGCTCGTACACGGGCGAGATGCTTGAATCGGTGCTGGCCGCCGGGCCGCACATCGAACGCAAGCCTTACGACTTTGTCGCCGAGCAGACCCGGCGCGCCGATGATCTGGACCTGGCCGAGGTGGGCAAGCAGGCGAAGATGCCTTGGGAATCCGACGGCCGCAACTGGCACACCAAGGAACGCCTGGCGCGCAATGGCAAGCCGTGTCGCTGGGACGGCAAAATTCTGGCCAAGGTCGTTGATCGAATCGAAGCGTCGGGGGCCTTCAGCGCCACCAACTGGAACGCCCGCACCGTGGTCGAGGTTTGCGGCCCCGTCAAGGCGGACGGTTGGTTCTTCCACGCCATCACCGGCGAGGAGTGGTTGCTGAAGCTCAAGTTCCGCGTCGCCAAACGGAGCTTCAACCGGGACAAGCTGATCGAAACGCTGGACCTCAAGCCGCTGAACGACTTGCCCGACTTGCCGGTCTATGGAAGTGAGTCGCGGGTGAAGTGCAAGAATCTGCGCGGCCCGTGGCAAGAGGTGCAACTGACGGTGCATTCGTGGGAGGAAGTCGACAAGCCGGCTTTCTGGCAGTTCATCGACGAGGCGATCGCCAGCTTCGAAAAGTTCACCGAGCGCGTGCAGCAGAACCCCGAAGAAATGATGCCCTGGAAGAAACTCGGTCAGAAGTGGCATCTGTCGCGCAAGGGTTTCCCGCTGGGCAAGCGCGTGACCTGGAACACAGAACTGCTCGAAGAGCTGATCGAACACTTGTCCGAGGCGGCGCCCGAGGGGCAGTTTCTGTGGAACAATCAACAGTTGGTCCACCTGTTTCTGCCGGGCGCGACGGAACCTTGGGCCACGGTGTACACCAAGCGCCCCGCGTCGGTCGACTTGCAATTGGTCGGGCCGAAACAGCAATTCGCCCTGGGCCGCGTGACCAACCTGGGGCACGAACCCGAGTTGGCCACCGACCGGGCGGATCGTGACGTGGTGAAGTTGAAGTTCCGCGAAACGGCGGAGTTGACTGCCGAACTGTCCGAGTTTTTGTCCGAGCATGCCGCGGCGGTGGGCAAAGCGCCTGGGCGGCGCGGGGCGCGGCCGGCTTCGGCTGGGGCTTGAGGAGTTTTTATTTCGGACGTGAAAGAAGATTGATGCTCGAACGCCCCCGGTCATTGACCGGGGGCTAAAGAAGACAATGCGATAGCCAAAGATTCAACCAACTATGTCACTGATCGCTCCCCGATTTTTGTTCCGCTACGCCGTGCCGTGCCGCAAGTGCGAACCGCTGTGGACGGCCAACGGCGCGCCGCTCGGCCCCGAGCACGCGCTGCCGCCACTGGGTGACTTGGACCTGGATCGTCCTTGGGGCGAAGTGCGAGTCGGCTGGAGCGACGAGGGGCTAGCCTTTTGGGTCCGCGTCGAGGGGAAAAAGCAGCCTCCTTGGTGTCGTGACGCGCGGCCGGACGAAAGCGACAGCCTGCGTGTTTGGGTCGACACCCGTGACACCAAGAACATCCACCGCGCGTCGCGATTCTGTCATGCATTTATCTTCATGCCGGCCGGCTCGGGGCGGGCGCTCGACGATCCCGTGGCCGAGCAATGGCTCATCAACCGGGCCAAGGAGAACCCCAAGCCGATCAAGCCAGGAGTGCTGCAAGCGCACCGCGAGAAGCGCGTCGGCGGCTACATTCTGTCGGCCTTTGTTCCGGCGTCGGCCCTGACCGGCTTCGATCCGGCCGAGCATCCGCGCTTGGGCTTTACCTATGCGATCGTCGACCGCGAAATCGGCACCCAATCGTTCAGTTGCGGCTCGGAATTTCCTTATCAGGAAGATCCGAGCCTATGGGGGACGTTGGAGCTGGCTTCCTAGCGCCCGGCAACCCTGGCTAGGCGCAAAACTTCTTGCCGCTAGCAGAGATGCGACTACTCGTACGACACCGACCTCAGCGTGATACGAATATAAGCAGACGTAATAGTTGACGCAGATCACGCCTTCTGACAGGGCGAAATGCTAGCTCCGATACTTCGTTATCGACTAATCGTCGGCGGCCCGGTAAACTGATCTACTTATGCTAGCCGGCTGGAAACATTCGTTTCTCCCGAGTTTTGGCAACCGCGGCCGATCTGCCAGCACATTTGGCTGGTTTCGGCCACCGTTGGATGCCAGCGGTCGCGCCCAAGTGGTTGCCGGTTTTGCACGTTTTATGTGAGCTCGAAAGCCGAAAAATAAGAAGTGTCACTTCGTTGCCGCCGTTGGCTTTAGCAACGGTTGGCCTCGCTGGTGGCGAGTGTCAAACAGGCCAGGGTTCGCGGAGGAACCGCACCCACCGGAATAGCGACCGGTCGGCCGACCAATGCCCAGCGTCCTGACGGTAGAACGCACAATGAAGTCATCGTTCTTTGGTCGTCACAGTCTAAAAGTCTTGATTGTGGCGGCGGCGCTGCTCGGCTTCTCGCTGGTCGGAGCGTTCCGAGCCTTTCGCAGCAACAAGAACGACGTCCAGCAATGGCTGCCGGACACCTATACCGAGACGCAGAACTTCCGCTGGTTCCTCAAGAACTTTTCCGGCGAGCAGTTCATTCTGGCCAGTTGGGACGGCTGTACCCTGGACGATCCCAAGAACCGGATGCAGTTGCTGGTCGAAAAGCTGACCACCGACGATCCGGCCTTGAAGTCGACGGGGCGCTACGCCTACTTCGACTCGGCCATGACCGGGCCCCAATTGCTCGAACGGCTGACCAATCCGCCGTTGAATTTGAGCCATGTCCAAGCGCTCGAGCGCTTGAAGGGTTCGCTGATCGGACCAGATCATAACCAGACCTGCGTCGTCTTGACCCTATCGAAAATGGGCTGCGACAAGGCCTCGGAGGCGGTGCGAGTCGTCCGCGACTGCGCCACCGCTGAATGCGCGATTCCGGCCGAGAAGCTGCACATGGGCGGGCCGCCCGTCGACAACGCCGCGCTCGACGACGCCGGCCGCGCCAGCATGGTCCGGCTGTTCGGCTCGGCCATGTTGATCGGCCTGGTGATTTCCTGGTACTGCCTCCGCAGCAAGCGGCTGGTGTTCATGGTCTTTGCCTCGGGCATCTACAGCACCACGCTGAGCATGTCGATCGTTTGGTGGGTCGGCTGGTACTTCTTTGGCGTCACGATGAACACCGTGATGCTGACGATGGTCTCGCTGGTCTATGTGGCGGCTATCTCGGGCGCCATCCACCTGTCGAACTACTACCGTGACACGTGCGTCGAAGAAGGAATCGAAGGAGCGCCAGGCCGCGCCATCCAGCACGCGGCGCTGCCGCTGGGCTTGGCCACGGGCACGACCGTGATCGGGCTGTTGACGCTTTGCTACAACGAGTTGGTGCCAATTCAATTGTTCGGCTTGTTCTCGGCCGTGGGTGTGGGCTCGAGCGCGCTGGTGCTCTGCCTGTTCTTGCCCGCGGCGTTTCAACTGTTCCCCATGCGGGTCACCGACGCCGATCGCGAGCGGGCCGAAGCTGCCGCCAAGTCGCCGGGCGAAATCGGCCAAGGCCCGCTGTGGCGGTTTGCCGATTGGATCGTCGAGCATAACAAACTGGTCACCGCGTGCGGCTTGTTGGTGCTGTTTTTGGGCGGCTGGGGCATGACCAAGATGCGCACCAGCGTCGAGCTGATGCGGATGTTCCCGGACGGCGCGCGAATCAAGGCCGACTACGCCTGGCTCGAGGATCACCTGGGCGAACTGGTGCCGATGGAGATCGTCGTCAAGCTGTCGCGCGATCCGCAGGTCTGCCCGCTGACCTTCCTCGAACGACTGGAACTGATTGAAAAGATCGAGGACCGGGTCACGAAAATGCCACAAGTCGGCAGCGCCCTCTCGGCCCTGACCTTTAGCCGCGACTTGCCCAAGAAGGAAGATTACAAGTCCTCGAGCGGGTTGGGCGGAGCGTTCACGCGCATTGCCATCAAGGACAAATACAAACTGGCCCGCGACCAGATCAACAAGCGAATGTCCGAACACCGCGAGGAATTCGTCAACGCCGGATTCTTGACCGACGATGGCGAGGACTCCGAACTGTGGCGGATCAGCGCCCGCGTCGGCGCGCTCAAGAACGTCGACTATCACGAGTTCATCGACGAGATGAAACGCGAAGTCGAGATGGTCGTCGGCGAACCAGACGTTCAACAGCAAGCCGGCATGGAAGTCGTTTACACCGGCCTGGTTCCCGTCGTCTACAAAGCCCAGCGGTCGTTGTTCGACAACCTGCTGTGGGGCTTCGTGATGGACCTGATCACCGTCACGATCGTGATGACGATCTGCGTCCGCGAATGGACGGCCGGCCTGGTCTTAACGCTCCCCAGCATCTTCCCCATGTTCATTGTCTTTGGCGTGATGGGTTGGGCGGGCATTCTGGTCGACACGGGCACCGTGATGGCGCCGGCCGTGGCGTTGGGCGTGACCGTGGACGACGTCGTTCACTTCATGCTCATGTACCGCGGCGGCCTGAAAGACGGCCTGAGCCGCAAGCAATCGATTATGGTCGCCTACCAGGGCTGTGCCCGGGCGATGTATCAGAGTTGGGGGGTGATCGGCCTGGGCATGTCGGTGTTCGTCCTCAGCCCGTTCACGCCGACGCAACGCTTCGGCTACATGATGGTCACGCTGCTGACCGCGGCAATGGTTGGCAACCTGGTGGTGCTGCCGGCGGTGCTAGTCGGGCCGATTGGCTCGTTGTTCGGCCGCAAGTTCATCGCCAATCGCCGCGCCTCGCAGCCGCGCCGTGACCACGAAACGGTCCATCAGAGTCACGGGGCAATCCTCGGCTCGCTGCACCACGAAGCCGGCCTGCATAGCGCCCGCCGCGGCAGCTAAGGCGGGTCTCACCACGCTCTAGCGTCAGGGATGGCACCGATGGCTCGACCATCGGTGTTGCGCAGCAACAAGAAACTCGCTGGGCTCGCGCAACCCAAATGGAAAGTCGCCACCCGTGCGAGACGGCGCTCGAGGTTTCTTGTGGCCTGCGGCCACCCAGGTGCAAGCACCTGGGCTACCCTCCCGATGCGGTTCTGGAAATTGCTCTACGCTGGCACCACGGGGGCTGGCGCCTCACGCTCGCCGCGCGACACGCACGTCGCCAGAACCAAATCGCCCGAGACGTTGAGCACGGTTCGGCACATGTCGAGCACGCGGTCGATGCCCAGGATGATGCCGATCTCGTCGCCCGACATGCCCACGCTCTTGAGCACGATCACGATCATCGGGATCGAGCCCCCCGGCACGCCCGCGGTCCCCACGCCGGCCAGGACCGACATCAGCACCACGGTCAGTTGCTGTTGCAGATCGAGGTGAATGCCGAACACCTGGGCCAGAAACAGCACCACCACCCCTTCGTACAGGGCGGTGCCGTTCTGATTCGCGGTCGAGCCGATCGTCAGGACAAACTGGGAAATATCGTGCGGCAAGTGCAGCTTGTCGCGGGCCACGCGCAGCGACGTGGGCAGCGTCGCGTTCGAACTCGATGTGCCAAACGCGGTCAACATCGCCTCGGCGATGTCGCGAAAGAACTGCAACGGCGGTCGGCGGCCGCCGACCCACACGGCCAATGAGTAGACGACTACGACCTGGATCGTCATCCCAATCAGCACCGTGACGACGAACCATGCCAGCGTCTTCAAAATGTCAAAGCCGATCTGAGCCGTCACCGAGAAGATCAGGCACGCCACGCCAACCGGCGCGATCCGCATGGCAAAGCCGATGATCGTCATCGAGACGTCGAACATTCCTTCGAGGAACTTGACCAACGTCTCGACCCGCGGGCCCGCCACCGTCAGCGCCAGCCCCACGGTCAACGCGCAGAACATCACGGCCAGCATCCCATTGCCCGGGCTGCTGCCATCCAGCGCGCCGACCATTTCCTGCAACGGGTTTTCGGGAATGATGTCGAGCAGCAGTTTCTTGACCGGCTTGGCGGCTTCGGCCTGATTGATTGCCTTTTGCGCGGCGCCGCTGTATTGCGCGCGGAGCGTCGTCTGTTGCTCTTCGGTCAAGCTGCGGCCGGGCTGAAACACGTTGACGATCGTGAGCCCAATGGCCACGGCGCTGGCCGACAGGACCGCCGTCCAGATCAGCGTGCGCAGCCCCACGCGACCCAGGCGGCGCACGTCTCCCAACTCGAGCATCCCCAACGACAAGGCCGAGAAGATCAGCGGGATCACCACCATCATCACTAGCCGAAGGAAAATCTTGCCGATGGGATCGGCCACCTCCACGGCCCAGAAGTCGATCGTGTCCCACAGGCCGTTGCGATTCACGTCCGGCGCCGAGGGCGCCTCGAGCGAGACGCGACCCAGCCAGTTGCACAACAGTCCGAGCGTGGCGCCGACCAGTAGCCCGATCAATATCTTTTGGTGCAACGGCCGGCCGTGGCGTGGGTCCGCGCCGCCCTCATTCGCTTCAGGTGCAGGCGTTTGCGACATCTGTGGCTGGCCCCGTGTTGGTGCGGAATCGATCAATGGTCGCCGACTGGCGGGCAGAGGAGCCGACATCGTACGCGCTGGCGACCTTGAATTGAACCAGTTTGCGCGCTGGAAACGAGCGGCTTACGCCGGTTTGGCCTACGGCTTTTCCCGGCTACGGGTTATATTTTGGGCCGCCAGTTGGCCGCGGCGCGCGGCCTTTTGCCACGGAGGCTGATCTCGGAGCGCGGTGATGGAATTCTTGCATTCGATCTGGGACAGCATGAAATGGCTGATGGACCTGCGCAAGCCGGACAACCTTCGCGAGCTGGTCACCAGCGTCGGCGTCCTGTGGTGCTATGGCATCCTGTTCGCCATCATCTTCAGCGAGACCGGACTGCTGATTGGCTTCTTCCTACCGGGCGACTCGCTGCTGTTTGCCGCCGGGTTCCTGGCTTCGCAAGAGATCTTCGACATCGTCACGCTCAACGTCGTGCTGATGATCGCTGCCATTACGGGCGACGCGCTGAACTACTTCATCGGCCTACAAATGAGCGAACAGGTGTTCGAGAAAGGCCGGCTCCGCTTCGTCAAGCATCACCACCTGATGGCCGCCAAGGAGTTTTATGAACGGCACGGAGGCAAGGCGATCGTGCTGGCCCGCTTTGTGCCCTTGGTCCGGACATTTACGCCGTTCGTGGCCGGTGTCGGTCGGATGGGCTACTTGCAATTCGCACTTTACAACATCGTGGGAGCAGTCGGCTGGGTCTTTTCGATGTCGGTCGCGGGCTACTTTTTGGGCCAGATTCCGCTGATCAAGAACAACTTCGAGGCGGCCGTAATCACCATTGTGATCGTCAGCGTCCTGCCGGTCGTCTGGGGCGCTTTCAAACATTGGCGGGAAAACGCTCGCAAAACGGCCAGCGCGACGGAATAATTGGCCAGCGACTGAAACGTCCCGCCGCTTCCAACTCAACCGCTTCGTCTGCCGCCCTCCGTTCATGCCAGTCACTCCCTCCACCGGCAATGTCCTGCTGCGCACCGCGCGACGCGAAGCGTTCTGGTCGCTCGTCGTCTGGGGGGCCGCGCTCGTATACACCGTCGTCTATTGCACGCGCTATGGGTACGACCGGTCGATCGACGATCTGACCTACGTGCTCGGCTTTCCCGACTGGGTCTTTTACGGCATCGTCGTCCCTTGGGGCGTCTGCTACTTGATCTCGGCCCTGTTCGCGTTCGTGATCATCAAGGACGCGCCGCTGGCCGATGACGTGCCCGAGGCGCTGGTCGACCGGGAACTGGCTGCGGCCGCGGAAACGCGAGGGAACGATGAGTGACACCCCCTCGGCCGGGCTCGGCGTGCTGGTGGCGCTGGCGCTGGTGATCGGCATCTCGGGCTGGCTGGGACTGTTGGCCCAGCGCGTGGTCGAGCGCGGCTCGTTCGTCAAAGGCTTCTTCCTGGGCAATCGAGGTCTCGGCACCTGGGCCATGGCCCTGACCGCCACGGTGCAAAGCGGCGGCACGTTCATGGGCGTCCCCTCGTTGATCTACAGCCACGGCTGGATCGTCGCCCTGTGGATCGGTCCCTACATGCTCGTGCCGCTGACCGCGTTTTCGGTGCTGGGCAAGCGACTGGGGCAACTGTCACGTCAGACGGCGGCGATCACACTGCCCGACATGTTTCGCGGCCGGTTTGAAAGCGCCAGCGTCGGACTGGTGATGTCGTTCCTGATCATGTTCTACATGTCGTTCATGCTAGTGGCCCAGTTCAAGGCTGGCGCGATTCTGATGCAGTTGTCGATCCCTGGCACCGGCGCGTTGGCCATTGCCGAGGACGGCCATGCCGCGCTCAATTGGAGCTATTACCTGGGGTTGATTGTCTTTGCCGTGACGGTCGTTGGCTACACCATGGCCGGCGGCTTTCTGGCCAGCGTCTGGACCGACCTGTTCCAGAGTGTGTTGATGTTGGTCGGCGTCGCGATCCTGCTGTTGCTAGTGATCCCAATGGCTGGCGGACTGGAAGTGGGTTCGCGCGAGGCCATTAAACAAACGTCGTCGGCCTACGTCTTTGGACCAGGCTATGTCGAGAAGGGGGGCGAATTCCTCTCTCCCTCGTTGGCCATGTCGATGTTCTTCATCTGGATCTTCGGCGGCATGGCGTCGCCGGCCAGCATGGTCCGCGTAATGGCCACGCGCAACACCGCGGTGCTGCGGCGATCGATCTTCTGCCTGGGTACGTACAACTTGTTCATTTACATCCCGCTCATTTGCATCTGCGTGGCCGCCCGCGCGCTGATCCCGAACTTGCCGGCCGCGCAGTCCGACCAGATCATTCCGCGTCTGGCGCTGCTGACCACGCACGAGCTGCCGGGGGGCTCGTTTCTGGCTGGCTTGATCCTGGCGGCGCCGTTTGGCGCGGTCATGGCCACGGTCAGTTCGTTCTTGCTGGTGATGGCTTCGGGAATTGTCCGCGACGTTTATCTTCACTTCATTCATCCCCACGCGCCCGATGCTCGGGTCAAGCTGATCACGCACGTTGTCATGGGGTGCATCGGCCTGGCCGCCGTGATTGCCGTGCTCAAGCCGCCGGATTACCTGCAGAACCTGATCGTCTTTGGCACCACTTGCAGCGCGTGTTCGCTGCTGATGCCGGCCATGATGGCATGTTACTGGCGGCGGGCGACGGCGGCTGGGACGCTGGCCTCGATGATTGTCGGCTCGTTATCGGTATGGAGTTTGTACGCCTTTGGCGTCGCTCAGACCGGCGCGTTCAAACCACTTCGCCCGTGGGGACTCGATCCGACGATCTTCGGCATGGCGGCTTCGTGCGTCTTGGGCATTGGCGTCAGCCTGCTGACGCGGCCCCCACGCGAGGAACTACTCCGCCGCCTGTTCGACGAATCCGACGCGCCCGCGCCGTCAACGCCGTCGCCACGTTAGCAACGACTCAGCGATAACCCTTCTCCCCCGGGGAGAAGGTGGCCGAAGGCCGGATGAGGGTCAACTCATCAATTCAAGTCGCGCCAGCTTGAGACCTACCCCTCACCCCGCTCGCTACGCGAGCGACCCTCTCCCGCAAGGGGCGAGGGTGAATACGCATGAGCGTTACAGCCACCGGGCCGAATATTCGCGCCAAGGTTCCAGCAACTCTGGCTGCCATTCCCAGAGGGCCGCTTGCCACAAGAAGAGTTTGAATCCAACGACAGTCACGGTGACGAGTAGCAACAATCCTGTCGCCACGCATTCAACGGCCGTCGCTCGCAACACCGGATACTCGGTGCGTCGCCCAGCGGGATCGAACCCGCGGGCAGTAACCGCCGTGGCCAAGGTCGTTGACCGGCGCAGCAAGCTCGCCAATAGCGGTAACAATACTCCGATCTCCACACGAAGCGCCGCCCCTAATCGCAACCGGGCTAGTTCTCGCCCCGGCCGATAGCCGCGCAGCCAGAGAGCTTGCCGCGTTTGTCGCCACTGTTCGGCCAGTACCGGCAAGAATCGCAAGGCGGTGATCGTCATGAACGAAACACTGGTTGGCACGCGAAACCAGCTCATGCCAGCCATCAGCCGTGCCGCGGGCGTCGAGAGGGCGATCGCCAACCCCAACGCCGTCGTACCGAGGAAGCGCAGCGACTGTACCGCTCCGTAGAAGGCACCCTCACGCCAGATGGTCACGCCCATCACACTGAACAGCGGCGTGCGCGGCTCGAATCGATAGAAAACCGCCTGGCTCGACACGGCCGCCCACGCGCCACCCAGCAAGAGCAGCAGCACCGCACCCCAGCCACGCCACGACAGCCGCACGCCGGCTAGCGGCAACGATTCAACGACAGCCAAAGCTATTAGCGCGACCATCGAATCGACCGAGACGCTCAGCGTCGACAGGGCCAGCAGCCAAACCAGCTTCACGCGCGGATCGACGCCCACGAGCCAGACCGGGCCATGCATCGTAGCTGGGTCGGAACGGCTCATGCCCCCTCCCCTGCTCGCCGCGCGGCAAGTTCGGCCATCATGTCAGCGAGCGAGCGGCCTTTCAGCCCCAATCGATCGCGCAACTCAAACAGCGGCGGCAGACGCAATCGGGCCGTCTCGCGCAGTTCGTGATCGTCGAGTAGTCGTTCTGGCGAGCAATCGGCCTGCAACTGCCCGTTGGCCAGCACCAACACCCGGGTGGCGTGGGCCAACACCGCGTGCAGGTCGTGCGTGGCGAAAGCCAACGCTTGCAGCCAGGACCGCTCGGCCACCGCGCGGACCAGAGTTTCCATCAACGCCGCCACGTGGCGTTGATCTTGCCCCGTGGTCGGCTCATCGAGCAGCAACACCGCTGGCTGCATGGCCGCCAGGCTCGCCAGCGCGACGCGCAACCGCTCTCCTTGGCTGAGCGACTGTGGCAACTCGTCAAGCAAATGATTCAACTCGAACCGCTGGGCTGCCACGTCGATCCGCGTTGCTACTTCGCCCTCGGTGAGCCCCGCCTGACGCGGACTGAACGCCAGCTCGTCGCGCACGCTCGACGTTAACAAAGCCAGATCAGGATTCTGGGGCAGCAGCCCAACCGGCGGCTGACTCGCATTGCCAACGGACCAAGCAATCGCCCCGGACTTTGGTCGCATCAAGCCGGCCAACGTCGCCAGCAGCGTGCTCTTGCCCGAGCCGTTCGGCCCGATGATCGCCACACGCTCACCTGCTCGTATCGAAAAAGAAACGTCGCGCCAGATTGGCGCAACCGCGTCGGGAAACTGCACACCTAGTTGAGACACGCGACATAACTCGGCGTCACCACTCGGCATCGCACTGACCGCTTGTATCGGCGGCACCTCGCCGGTCGCGCAACCCCCGGCGGCCAGCGAGAGCCGCAACGTGTCCGGGAGCGCCAGGCGACCCTGCTGTAGCGCGTCGGCTACCGCTTCGGCATCTTGCGCCGCCACGTCGGCGACGACGGCCCCCTCGTCAATCACCAGCAAGCGTCCGGCCCGCGGCAACAACTCCTCGAGCCGGTGTTCGGCCACGACGATCGTCATGCCTTCCCGATGCAAGCGCGCCAGTTCGTCGAGCAACTCGTGGGCGGCCTGCGGATCGAGCTGGGCTAGCGGCTCGTCGAGCAACAACGCCCGCAGTCGCATCGCCCACCAACAGGCCAGCAGCAGCCGCTGCTTTTCGCCACCGGAAAGCAGATGGATCGGCGTGCGCCGCACCTCACCCAAACCGAATCGTGCGACGGCTTGCTCCTGGCGCTCGGCAATCTGCTCACTCGACCATTGCAGATTCGCCAGACCGAAGGCGATTTCGTCGTCGATGCTCGTCGTGCAGAACTGATCGTCCAGGCTTTGCTGCGTCAGGCCAATGCAACTGGCCAACTCTCGACGAGACAAACCGCGCGCATCATGGCTAGCGATGCGCACTTCGCCGGCGAGCTGCCCACGACCATGCTGAGCGAGCCAACCGGACAGCGCCCTGAGCAGCGTGCTTTTGCCCGAACCGGTTCGCCCCGCCAAGACGACGAACTCGCCGGGAGCAATGGACAATGATACATCGCGCAGCGTCGGTTCCGTGCGGCCGGCAAACGTATAGCTCAGCCCGCGCGCGGCGATGATCGGCCCTGGGGGCGCACTCACGGCGAGGCCCTTCGCAAATGGTAGCCCAGCGGCACGCCAGCCGCCCCTCCCACGGCCGCATAGACCAGCGTCGCCAGCGTCACCGCGGCAATGAACGACGGGGAAAACTGCAACCGATAAAGCGTCATCGAAATCAGGTACTGCACCAGGACCGTGATGGCTTTGCACAAACCGATGCTGACGGCCACGCGGACGATAATCGAACCGCTCGGGGCGGGCCGCGCTTCGCGAAGCGCCGGCAGCCGCGTTACCCCCGCCAGCCAAAGGATCGCTTCGTGTAGCGCGATGCTGCCGGAAATCAAGACCAATGACGAAATATTCAGCGAGGCGCTGAAAACGCCGTTCAACAGAAACACCGTGGCCATCTGCAGCGACGCAGTTCCCACGCGAGGAAATAGGACCAGCACCACGGCCAGGAGCAGTGCCTGCACCCCCTGATCGAAGACGCCCGAGAAGAAAATCGAATACGGCCCCAGCAACGCGAATAGAATGGTATTGATCAGCAGCGACACGTACGAGACCACGAAATGGATCGCCGCCACCAGCGCCACCGCGGTCAAGCGTTCGACGTCGGCGCCAGAGCCCGGCCGGCTCGCTACGTCCGCCGAGGTAACAGGACGGGCATTCGGTTCGCTGATTTCGTGGCTCATTGGCCCGTCACAACTAGTGGCTGAAACTGCCGCTCGGGTCTGATATAACCAACGGCGCTGGCCCGGCCGCGAAACGGTATCGAACAACCTTTCGCGGCCCGTAGCGGCCAGCTTACTTGTCGACGATTACGACTGCCAGGGCTACATGGAGATGTCACGGCAATGTCTGATTTCAAGTATTTGAAACTATCGTTCCCCGAACCCGATCTGGCCTGGCTGGTGCTCGACGACCCGCACAAAAGCGCGAATATCCTCTCGCGCGTGGTGCTCGAGGAGCTGAACGCTTGCCTCGATCAACTAGTGGCGCGGGGTAACGTCACCGGCCTGGTCATCGCCTCGGCCAAGCCGGGCATCTTTGTCGCCGGCGCGGACCTGCGCGAGTTCGTGGCGCAGAAGTCGCCGACCCGCGAAACTGTGATCGCCATCGCCGCGCAAGGACGCGAGCTCTTCATGCGCTTGTCCAAGATGCCGTTCGTCACCGTGGCCGCTATCGACGGCATGTGCGTCGGTGGCGGGGCCGAGCTGGCCATCTGGTGCGATCGCCGGCTGGTCACGAACAATCCCAAGGCCCAGTTCGGCTTTCCCGAGGTGAAGCTCGGCATGTTCCCGGGCTGGGGCGGCACGGTTCGCTTCCCACGAGTGGCGGGCCTGGGCAACGCCGCCGAACTAATCACCAGCGGCGAGTCGATCGACGGTCGCGCGCTGGCTTTGATGGGAGTCGCCACCGATTGCGTCGCGCCGGAACACCTCGAAGCAGCCGCGCGGCAACTGGTCCGGGAAGAGCAGAAGTCGAAGGCCTATCTCGCCGACCGCAAGCGTTGGGCCCAGCCGATCGAAATGTCCGAGACCGAGCTGACCTTCCTGGGGGCGACGGCCGCCGCGTTCATTCAACAGCAGACCAAGGGGCAATACCCGGCGCCGGTGGCGGCGCTGGAACTGCTGCTGGCCGCATCGAGCGTCGAGCAGGACGAGGCGGGACGCCAAGAGTCGGAATCGTTCGCCGAACTGTTCGGCACGCCGATCAACCGCTCGTTGATCAACGTCTTTTTCCTGACCGACCGGAACAAGAAAGACCCTGGCATCGCCGCCAAGGACATCAAACCGGCGGCGGTGAAGAGCATGGCGGTGATTGGCGCAGGCATCATGGGCTCGGGCATCACGGCCGCCAGCATCAAGCGCGACATCACCGTGGCCCTGACTGATTCGCGCCCCGATTCGCTGGCCAACGGCGCGCGCAAGGCCCTGGAAGAAGCGTCGTATAACAAGGCCACCAAGGGGCCCGACGTCGAAAAGGCGCTGAAGCTCGCGCCGCTGCTGCGCGCGACGACCGCCGATGAAGAACTGGCGCAGGCCGATCTGGTGATCGAAGCGATCATCGAGCAGCCCGCCGCCAAGCAGGAACTCTACGCGCGGCTTGAACCACACCTGGGCCCGAACACGATCCTGGCCAGCAACACGTCGGCCATCTCGATCGGCCAACTGGCCGAAGGGTTGAAACATCCCGACCGATTCGTGGGGATTCACTTCTTCAACCCGGTTCGACAGATGCCGCTGGTCGAGATTATTCGCGGGCCAAAGACCAGCGACCAGACCGTGGCTACGGCCGTCGCCTATGCCAAAGCGGTCGGCAAGTCGCCGATCGTGATGAACGACGGGCCCGGCTTTCTGGTCAATCGGCTGTTGCTGCCGTACATGAACGAAGCGCTCGAACTGGTGGCCGAAGGGGTCTCGCTCAAGGCGGTTGACGACGCGGCCAAGCGGTTCGGCATGCCCATGGGACCGCTCGTGCTTTACGACGTGGTTGGGCTCGACACAGCACTGCACGCCGGCCACGTGATGCACCAGGCGTTTCCCGACCGTGTGCGCGAGTCGCCGATTCTCACGGCGCTCGTCAAGGCAGGCCGACTGGGGCAGAAGACCGGGCGTGGCTTGTTCAAGTACGACGGCAAAAAGCCGCGGGCGATCGACGATCCCGAGGTCGCGGCGTTGCTGGCCCCGCACATCAAGCCGGGCGCGACGATGAAGGACAAGCAGATCACCGAGCGGTTGTTCCTGCCGATGGTGCTTGAAGCGACGCGGATTCTGGCCGAAAAGATCGTTCGCGATCCACGCGACGTTGATCTGGGGCTGATCTTCGGCATTGGCTTCCCGCCGTTCAAAGGGGGGCTGCTGTTCTGGGCCGATACGCTGGGGGCGGCCAAGGTGGTCGAAATGCTGAAGCCGTACGAATCGCTCGGCGCGCGGTACCAGCCGACGCCCATGCTGCTTGAGTTAGCCAAGTCCGGCCGCCGGTTCTACGAAGAAGGGCCAGGATAGATTTTCACTGCTGCAACCCAGGGCATGATACTCCTGGGCTTTTGTTGTGAACCCATCACCGACGTACCGTTTGTTTCCTTTGCAACTGACCACTGACAACGGACCTCACCATGTCCCACGCCGTAATTGTCGATGCCGTCCGTACGCCGGTCGGGCGCGCGCACGCTGAAAAAGGTTGGTTCCGCAACGTCCGATCCGACGACTTGGCGGTTGCCGTCGTCAAGGCGATTGTCGAGCGAACCAAAATCGATCCCGAGGTGATCGAGGACTTGATCCTGGGGAACACCCAGCAGCAAGGGGAGCAAGGCTTCTGCGTGGCGCGGCACGTGGGCCTGATGGCCGGGCTGCCAATGGCCACCGGCGGGGCCACGGTAAATCGACTGTGTGGGTCCAGCTTGCAGGCGATTAACCAGGCGTCGCACGCCGTCGTGGCCGGGGCCGAGGATGTGCAAATCGTCGGCGGGCTGGAGCACATGCTTCACATTCCGATGGACAAAGACATTGACCTGAACCCCAAGCTCTTCGCGCGGACCAGCAAAGGCGCGCTGCTGATGGGGGTGACGGCCGAGTTCCTGGCGCAAAGCCAGGGCATCTCGCGCGAAGAGCAAGACGCCTTCGCCCTGCGCAGTCATCAACGGGCCGCAGCCGCGCACCAGGCGGGCGAGTTCCGCCGCGAGATGATCCCGATCTGGGGTCACAACGAAGCTGGCGAGCGATTCCTGGTGGACGTCGACCAGTGCATCCGCTTCGATGCGTCGGCCGAAGCGCTGGCCGCGCTGAAGCCGGCCTTTATGCCCGTCGTTGGCACAGTCACCGCAGGGAATAGCTCGCCGCTGAACGATGGCGCGGCCGTGGTGCTGATCATGTCCGAGGCGCGGGCACGCGAGCTGGGTTTGAAACCACTGGTGCGTATTCTGGCCACGGCCATCGTCGGCGTCGACCCGGCCGTGATGGGGACCGGGCCGGTACCTGCCGTGCAGAAGGTTCTGAAACGCGCCGGCATGAGCTTGAAGGACATCGACCTGATCGAAATCAACGAAGCCTTCGCGGCCCAGACGATCGCCTGCTGCCGAACGCTCGACATCGATCAAGAGAAGCTGAACGTGCGTGGCGGGGCGATCGCGATTGGCCACCCCCTGGGGGCCAGCGGCGCCCGCATCGCCGCCACGCTGGTCAATGCCATGGTTGACCGGAACGCCGAGATCGCGCTGGCCACGATGTGCATCGGCCTGGGCCAGGGTGTGGCGACGATTTTTGAACGTGTCAACTAATCTGCGCGCCGCAACTCGGGGCCAATAAGTATGCCAACTGCTGAAACAGCGATCGCAAGCAGGCCCGGCGATGAGCCGATCACGTCGATCTTCTTTCGTCGCGTGGCGGAAAAGGCCGGCGAGACGGCAATCATCGCCCGGCGCGGTGACGCATTGCGTCCGCACACCTGGGGAGAGCTGGGTGACGATGTTCGCCGCTTCGCCGCTGGACTTGTTCGCGATGGCGTCTCGGCCGGCGATCGCGTGGTGGTGATTTCCCCCAATCGGTACGAATGGATCGTCGCCGACCTGGGGACGCAACTCGCCCGCGCGGTTCATGTACCCATCCATGCCGCGTTGTCGGGTCCGCAGATCGCCTGGCAAATCGCCGACGCCGGGGCGCAATTGGTGTTCCTGTCCGGCCTGGAACAAGCCGAGAAACTGGCGGGCAGCGTCGATGCGTTGCGTGGCCGCGTTCGTTGGGTCTCGTTCGATTCGTGCGTTAGCCTGTCGCTGCCCATGTCCGTCGAAACGCTGACCGAGTTCACGGCGGATATATCGCCCGCGCAACTCGCCCGAGTGACCGACAACTTGCCGGCCATCAAGCCGAGCGATTTGTGTACGATTCTCTACACGTCGGGCACCACGGGGGAGCCCAAGGGGGTGATGCTGTCGCACGGCAATTTGGCGTTCAACGCGGTTTCGTCGCTCGACGCGTTCGGGCCGCAGGCCGGCGACCGGCGGCTCTCCTGGCTGCCGCTGAGTCACATTTTTGCCCGCACGTGCGACGCATTTACCTGGATCGCCCAAGGGTGCGAGATGGTCCTGGCCGACGCTCCCGAAACGGTCGTGCCGCAGTGCAAGGAATACCACCCCACGTTGATGAACGGCGTGCCGTACTTCTTTGAAAAGGTACAGCGCTACGTCACCACGCAACAGGAACAAGGGAACAACATCACCCTCGCCGAAGTGTTCGGCGGAAGGTTGCGGGCCGGCATCGCCGGCGGCGCGCCGTTGCCGCTACACGTGGGCGAGTATTACCGCGCGCAGGGCGTGCGATTGCTCGAAGGCTACGGCCTGACCGAGACGTCGCCCGTGATTTCGACGTGTACGCACCTGGCTCACAAGCTGGGGACCGTCGGGCCGCCGATTCCTGGCGTCGAAGTCAAGATCGCCGACGATGGCGAGATTCTGACCCGCGGGCCGCACGTCATGCAGGGTTATTGGCGCAAGCCCGAGGCGACGGCCGAAATCGTGCGCGGCGGCTGGCTGCATACCGGCGACCTCGGCAAGATCGATGCCGAAGGTTACCTGAAGATCACGGGTCGCAAGAAGGACCTGATCGTCACCTCAGGCGGCAAGAACATCGCGCCGACCTACCTGGAAGGCTTGCTGTCGGCCGATCCGTTCATTCGCCAGGTGGTGGTGATCGGCGACCGGCGGAATTTCTTGTCGGCGCTGATTGTGCCCGAGCCCGATCAGTTGCGTCCCTGGGTGTTCGCACGCGAGTTGCAAGTCACGTCGGTGGCCGAGGCGTTGGCCCATCCCGAAGTGCGGCAGTTGTTCCGCCAGAACATCGACGAGCGACTGAAAGGGGTCTCGCGCTACGAGCAGATTGGCGATTTCGTCCTGTTGGACCGGGGGCTGACGGTCGAGAATGGCGAGCTGACGCCGACGCTCAAACTGCGCCGCGGCGTGATTGCCGAGCATTTTGCCGAACAAATCGAGGCCATGTACCAGCGGACACGGGTTCATTGCAGTCCTTAATGACCGGCCGCCTGGAACTAACAAGCGAGGTATAATTCAGAGCATGCGAACACCCCTCCCTCGCAGGGAGGGGCGGGGGGAGGGTAAACGCGTCGCGCAAGTTTGCGACGAGAACCCACGGGGCGACGGGGGCCCTCATCCGGCCTTCGGCCACCTTCTCCCGAGGGGAGAAGGGTTGATGGACGCCAACACCTGGCATCAGGGAGCCACGCCATGAAGGACGATCTCGAGCAGCCGTCGACCGGCGAAGGACAGTCGTTCGCCGAAACCGCCTTGAAGCTCGGCGGCAAGAGCGAGGAAGAAGCGCGGCGAACCGGCGCGATCGATCGCGCCGACGATCAGGTCGAAGCCTTGTTCGCGGCGCGGTTCCAGACCGTGGCCAGCCCGGCCCATCGCGCCGTCTGGGAATCGCAGGTGCCGGTCGAGTTGTTCACCAGCAGCGAGACCAAAGTCCCGGCCGACGTGCAACAGATCATGGACCGTTCGATCGAACTGGTCCGCGCGCATCGCCAAGCGGGCACTCTGTACAACGCCGATCACAAGATCGCCGAGTCGGTGCTGAACGAACTGGGCCAGGCGGGCTATTGGGGCCTGCTGGTCGATCGCGAATTCGGTGGCAGCGGAGCGCCGTTCGCCGCCTTTGCCCCGTTCCTGACGCGCATGGCCACTGTCGAACCAACCGTGGCGGGCATGGCCAGCGTGCATGGCTGTATCGGCGCGGTTGACCCGGTGCGGACGTTCGGCACGCCCGAGCAGAAGCAGCGCTGGCTCCCCGACTTGGCCAGCGGGCGGCGGTTGAGCGCGTTCGCGCTGACCGAACCGAACGCCGGCAGCGATCTGACGGCGCTGCGCACCCGGGCCGTTCTCGACGGCGGCGATTACGTCGTCAACGGCGAAAAGCTGTTCATCACCAACGTCGTGCCGGGGCGCACCATCGGGCTCGTCTGCCTGATCGACAACAAGCCCGCCGTCTTGGTCGTCGATTTGCCGGAGCAAGAGAACGAACACTTCCAACTGCGGAAGTACGGGCTTTATGCGCTAAAGCATACCTACAATCAAGGGATCGTCTTCCGCGATCTGCGCGTGCCCGCGGGAAATCTGCTTAAGCCATCGCGCGGCGACGGATTGACCATTGCTTACCACGGGCTGAACTTGGGGCGGATCGCGCTGTGCGCCACCGCGGCAGGCAGCATGCGGATCATGCTGGCCAGCATGTTGCCCTGGGCCAAGTTCCGCCGCACCTACGGCCAGCCGATTGCCACACGCGAATTGGTGCGGCGCCGGATGGCGCGACTGGCGGGACTGATTGTCGGAGCCGACGCGCTGGTGGCGTGGTGCTCGCGGTTGATCGACGAGGGTTACCGCGGCGAAATGGAATGTATTATCGCCAAGATATTCGGCAGCGAGGCGCAAAAGGACGCGGCTATCGAGCTGATGATGAAGACGCACGGCGGCCGGGCGTTTCTGCACGGCCACCTGTTCGGCGACAACGTCCACGAGTTCCTCGCCCCGTGCATCTACGAAGGCGAAGGCGAAATGCTCGGCATGGCCTACTTCAAGTCGCTGGTCAAACAGCACGGCACGCAATTCTTCGAGCCGATCGGAAAAGCGCTGGCGGCCGCCGGTATCAAAAAGCCGAACATGGCCAACCCCATGCACCTGGCCGTGCTGCGCGAACCGCTGTGGGAGTACGCCAAGTGGTTTGCCGGCCAGAAGCTGCGCGGGCACACCGCGCCGCAACTTCCGCAGTTGCCGAACGAGCTGGCCGAACATGCCAAGTTCGCGTGCCAGCGGTTGCAGGGTGCCGCCCTGGAAATCAGCGGCGTGATGCGCAAGTACCAGTTGGCGCTGGCCGACCGCCAATGCCGGATGGCCGAGCTATCGCAACGCGTGCAGGACGCGATGATCATTTTGTGTACGACGCTGTACGCCGGTCGCCAAAAAGACCCGCTCGTGCATCAGGCGGCCGATCTGCTGTGCCAGGATCTGTCGCATCGCCTGACCGGCCAGCGGCCGAGCGACCGCTACTTCCGCACGGCCAACAAGCTGGGCGAAGCCATTGCCAACGGCGGGCTGGCCAGCCTGGCCGGTGTGGCCGCGCCGGAAGTGCTGATGCCGTACACGGAATGATGCGTCTTCGCGACGCCAGCGATCAGTGCCTCGATTAGCCCGCGAGCACTTCGACGTGCCCCGATTTACGCGGGTGAGGCGTCGAAATTGTAATTCGCACGTCGCATCCCAGGGCATTCAAGAACCGGATCAGCCGGTCTGTTGAGAAACCGTCGAGCCGGCCATTGAGCAACGCCGAAACCTTGGGCTGATTGATTCCCAAGACTTTGGACGCCGCTGTTTGCGTCAATCCGCGGGCTTTGATGACCTGGAAGATGCGCGCGGCAAGCTGCGACTTGGCCAAATACTCCTGAGCATCAGGCAGCCGCAAGTCCTGAAACACATCGCCGCTGCTGGGTTGAACGAGTTGTTTTTTCTTCATGATGAGCGTTTCTGGTAGTGACGCTGGTAATGCGCCTCGGCGACTTTCAGTCGTTGCTCAATTAGCTCAATGTGGGGCTTTGGTGTCGCGATGCCGCGATGAGACTTCTTTTGGAAGCAGTGCAACACATAGATCGCCTGGGCGAACCGCACCGTATACACGCCGCGATAGGCATTGCCGTCATGGGTGACGACAATCTCGACGACGCCTGCGCCGCCGAACCCGCGCAGTGCCTTGGCGCTCGGCGAGCGCGCTCCCAGTTGCGCCAGGTACAGCGCAAAGCCCATTTCCTTTCTGACAGGAATCGGAAACTCGATCAAATCGCCCTTGGATGAAGCCACCCATTCCAACGGCTTCAAGTCAGGTTGCTCGCCTTCATCTCCCATCATTTTATTATCCCTTTTTTGGGATATTGTGTCAAATTGCCTCGCCGGCCCGTAAGCGGCTTTTTTCTCAACGTGGCAGAGTAACGTCCCATCCGGCTTTTGTTTACGTTGGCGGCCGTCGGCTCCTTGACGATCTGGCCCGAGCACCACTAAACTGTTGGGCTAATCTGATTTACGCCAATTCGCTAAGGACCATCGTCAATGGCTAGTACGAAGTACGTCTATTCGTTTGGACAAACCGGCACCGACGGCGACGCCTCGATGCGCGAACTCCTCGGGGGCAAGGGGGCCAACCTCGCCGAAATGACCAAGATCGGCCTGCCCGTGCCGGCCGGCTTCACCATCGGCACCCACGTTTGCACGTATTACTACGCCAACGGCAAGCAATATCCGCCCGAACTCGCCGGCCAGGTCGAAGCGGCCATGGCCAAGCTCGAAAAGGAAATGGGCAAGAAGTTCGGCGATCCGACCAACCCGCTGTTGGTCTCGTGCCGCTCGGGCGCTCGCGACTCGATGCCGGGCATGATGGACACGGTGTTGAACATCGGCTTGAACGACACCACGGTCCAGGCCCTGACCAAGGCCTCGGGCAACGAGCGGTTCGCCTGGGACAGCTATCGCCGCTTTGTGCAGATGTACGGCGACGTAGTGCTGGGCCTGAAGCCCGAGAAGAAGACCGACATCGATCCATTCGAGGAACTGCTCGAAAAGAAAAAGCACGCCGCCAAGGTCAAGTTCGACAACGAACTGAGCGTGGCCCAGTTGAAGGAACTGGTCGCCGAGTTCAAGGCCGCCATCAAGCAGCGCACGGGCAAGGACTTTCCGAACGATCCCAAGCAGCAGGTTTGGGGCGCGATCGGCGCCGTGTTCAATAGCTGGATGAACGACCGGGCGATGGTGTATCGCCGCACCTACGGCATTCCTCACGAGTGGGGCACCGCCGTCAACGTCCAGGCGATGGTGTTCGGCAACCTGGGCGACGACTGTGCGACGGGCGTGGCGCTGACACGCGACGGCGCGCTGGGGACGCCGGGCTATTGCGGCGACTATCTGATTAACGCCCAGGGCGAGGACGTCGTGGCCGGCATCCGCACTCCGGAACGGATCGAGGAAACCCTGGCCAAGGCGATGCCCAAGGCGTATGCCGAGTTGGACAACATCGGCAAGATTCTCGAAGGGCACTACAAGGACGTGCAGGACATCGAGTTCACCGTCGAGCGTGGCAAGGTCTGGATGCTGCAAACCCGCAACGCCAAGCGAACCGGTTTCGCGGCCGTGCGGATTGCGGTCGACCTGGTCGACGAAGGCAAGATCACCGCGGAAGAAGCGTTGTCGGCCAAGCGGATTCCGGCCGACGACTTGAACCAGTTGTTGCAGCCCGTGTTTGATCAGGCTGGCAAGAAGGCCGCAGTGGCCGCGGGCCGCTTGATGACCAAGGGGATCAACGCGGGCCCTGGCGCCGCCACGGGCCAGATCGTCTTCCACGCCGATGACGCCGAAAAGAAGTTCCTCGCCAACCCGAATGTCGAATTGATTCTGGTCCGTCGCGAGACCACGCCCGAAGACTTGCGCGGCATGAAAGCCGCCAAGGGCATTCTGACCGCCTTCGGCGGCGCCAGTTCGCACGCCGCGCTGGTCAGCCGGCAGATGGGCAAGGTCTGCGTCGTGGGCGCATCGGAACTGAACATCGACTACGAAGCCGCTACCCTGACCGTCGGCGGCAAGGTCTTCAAAGAAGGCGAATACATCTGCGTCGACGGCTTCACCGGCGAAGTCTTCTCGGGCAAGGTCGAAACCAAGCCCAGCGAAGTCATCCAGGTGTTGATCACCAAGACGATGAAGGCCGAGGAGTCGCCGGTCTATCAGCGTTACGCCAAGCTGATGACCTGGGTCGACCAGCATCGCAAGCTGAAGGTTCGCACCAACGCGGACGAGCCCAAGCAAGCCAGCGAAGCCGTCTCGTTCGGCGCCGAGGGGATCGGCCTGTGCCGAACCGAGCACATGTTCTTTGATCACGTGGACGAGTTCCGCGAGATGATCCTGGCGGCCGACCTGCCGGCTCGCGAGAAGGCACTGGCCAAGTTGCTGCCCTTCCAGCGCAAGGACTTTGACGGGCTGTTCCGGGCCATGAATGGCCGACCGGTGACGATTCGCCTGTTGGATCCGCCGCTGCATGAGTTCCTGCCGCACGACCACGCGGCCCAGTCGGCCCTGGCGGCCAAGACGGGCATCCCCGTCGATTACATTTCGCGCCGCGTGCATGAACTGCACGAAGCGAACCCCATGCTCGGCCACCGCGGCTGCCGCTTGGGCATCGTCTACCCCGAAATCACCGCCATGCAAGCGCGGGCGATCTTCGAGGCGGCCTGCGCCGTCAAGAAGTCGGGTATCGATGTGAAGCCGGAGGTGATGATTCCATTGGTCGGCTTTGTGACCGAGTTCAAGAACCAGGAAAAGGTCATCCGCGAACAAGCTGACAAGGTGTTCGCCGAGACCGGTGTGAAGGTCGACTATCTGGTCGGTACGATGATCGAAGTGCCGCGGGCCTGTGCCGTGGCCGATCAGATCGCCAGCGGTGCCGAGTTCTTCAGCTTTGGCACCAACGACCTGACGCAGACCACCTTGGGCATGAGCCGCGACGACTACGGCGGCTTTATCAACCACTACAAGGAAACGGACATCGTCCCAAATGATCCGTTCCAGACGATCGACCAGGACGGCGTTGGCGCCCTGATGAAGGTAGGTGTGGAAAAGGGTCGCAGCATCCGCAAGGATCTGAAGATCGGCATCTGCGGCGAACACGGTGGCGATCCGGCCAGCGTGGTGTTCTGCCACACGATCGGGCTCGACTACGTCAGTTGCTCGCCGTTCCGCGTGCCGATTGCCCGGCTGGCTGCCGCCCAAGCCGCCGTGGCCGACAAGGCCAAGAAGAAGTAACACGGCGTCGCTGGATGGCGACCTCGTGTATTAACAATCAAAGCCCAGGGGAACTCTTTCCTTGGGCTTTTTTATTTCACCGCAAAGACGCAAAGAGCGCAAAGGGAATGCGCGGCGGGCAGATGTACAGAACGATTACTTGAGTGTCTACGGTCTTCTTTGCGTCCTTCGCGTCTTTGCGGTTCAAATTCCGATTGCGCAACAAAAAACCCAGGAGCTAAACCTCTGGGTTTGCATGGCCTTATCGCAATTCTTGTCTAATCGCTAATGGCTAACCGCTAATCGCGATTAACCAACCTTCCGCTGCGAATCGTTCTGCACGACCGTGGCTTCTTCGCCGATCTTCACACCCACGCCCGGCGGCAAGCGGCGTTCGTTAATAATGCCCCGTGTGACAAGCGGCAGGAAGCGGCCGTAATCGGCGGCGGGCTCGTTGGTGAACTCGGCCTTGAGTCGTTCGATGATCTCCTGCCAGCGGAGGCTGCTGCGGTAAATCACGCGATAGGCGGCCTTGAGTTCGGCAATTTGCGCGGCCGTATAACCAGCCCGGCGCAAGCCCACGGAGTTTAACCCCACAACGTAACCCGTACAGCCGTCAATCGTGACGTACGGAGGCACGTCCTTGGTGACCAATGCGGTGCCGCCAACCATGACCAGCTTGCCGACGCGGCAGAACTGATGCACGGCGACGCCGCCGGAGATATAGGCCCGATCTTCCACGGTAACGTGGCCAGCCAGCATTGAGCCATTGGCGAAGATCACGTTGCTTCCCACGACGCAATCGTGGGCGACGTGAACGCCGACCATCAGAAAGTTATTGTCGCCCAGTTGAGTCGTCGCGCCGGCATGCAGGGCCCGGTGGATCGTCACGTTCTCGCGGAACGTGTTGCCTTCGCCGATTACCACGTCGCCAATCTCATCGGGCACCCGCAGGTGCTGCGGCGCGCCGCCGATGACGGCTCGTTCAAAGACATGGTTCCGCGGGCCCATCTTGACGCCCGACTTGATCATGGCGTAGGCGTCGATGGTGCAGTCGTCGCCGATGACGGCGTCGGCTTCGACGATGGCGAAGGGTCCGATGTCGACATTCGCGCCAATCTGGGCGCGTGAGTCGACCACAGCCAGCGGATGAATGCCCACGGCGTGAATCCCTTGTTCGATCCGGGCCCGACTGCCGTTGTGGCGTGTGCTTCGACGGCGGTGGTCGAAGGACTCTCGCGCGGGCATGGCGAGTGATGCGGGCCGGCGTGACCGGTGGCCGCGGTCTAACGGTGGTATCGGTTAGACGGTTCGGACAGGCTTAACCCGAAAAACAGTCGGCGACCTTTTTCGTCCCCTCACGCGGCCGGCATCTGGTAGCATGGCGTGGCGGAAACCTCCGCAACTCTCTGGTACCGCCGGCCTTGAAGGGGGCGTAGAATACCCACAAACGGCGGTCGCAATCCATCCCACTTCTGCTAGCACCATCAAGAATTCTCATGCCCAGCAAATTTGAACTGGTCGATCAGGCCGACGCCCTGAAAGACGAAGGAAAACTCCCCGAAGCCGTGGCCAAATTGCAGGAAATCCTGGCCCAGGACGAGGCCTTTGCCCTGGCCCATTCCAAGCTGGCCATCGTGCTGGGCAAGCTGGGCCAACACGACGAGGCGATTCGTCACGCCCAGCGGGTCTGTGAATTGCAGCCCAACGACTCATTCAGCTTCACGGCCCTCAGCGTGACGTGCGTCCGTGCGGGTCGCATCCAGGAAGCCGAAGACGCCAAGGCCCGGGCCCACATGCTCGGCCCACGGCGCTAGCGCAGCCTTTTTTATGCCTTGGTCTAATCGCTAATAGCTAACCGCTAATCGCTAGGCTATTCCATCTGCCAGCCGCGATCGCCAATCGTGAAGGGTACGATCTCATCGCTGCACGCGCTGCCGCGATGCTTGGCCACGTAGACCGCGCGCTTCAGACTGTTCCCTTCGCGCAATTTGCCCAGGTAGATCAGCGTGTTGGCATTGGCCAGCGTGTCCCCTTCGTCGAGCGGCCGGCTGATCAACTGTTCGAGCATCGTCTCGGCCGTGGTCACCAGCAGCAGACTCGCCACTTCGCCAGCCGGATACGTGTGCTCGGCGGCCGCGGTGGCGAATTCGCGGTAATGCTCGCGGAACAGATCGCGCGCCACCCACTCGGCGTCCTTGCGAAACAGTTGATGGTAGAGGTACTCGAACAGCTCGAACTGGATCGACTCGCTTGGCTTGTCGACCGGCTCGATGCCATCGATCACCACCCGCCGCGCCCCTTGCACGAAGTTGCCGTAGCAAAAGGCGATCGTCACCCCCAGCTTGCGGGCGATTTCGGCTTGCCAATCTTGCCAGGCCTCGAATCCCAGGTCCGAGCGCGTCACGCGGCGGCCGTGATAGTCGAAGACGTGCAAATAGTCGCCGTGCGCGCGACCAGGCGCGAAGAAATCGGCCACCACCGGCGCTTTGCTCGGGTCGACCGGCACGAGCGGCCAGTCATACATCCGCCGGGCGTATTGCTGATGGTTCTGGGCGTCGCCGCGGCAGCCCATGTCGAAAAAGATGCCGCGCCGTCGCTCATTTGGTCCGCTGGCCGCGGCAAAGTGGACCCCCAATTGCGTCTTGCCGATGCCGGTCGCTCCCAGCACCACGGTCAGCGTGCCGGGCAACAAGCCGCCGCCGAGCATGTCGTCGAGTCCCGGAACGCCCGTCGAGTAGCGAGTTTCGGCCATGCGCGGTGCTGAACCTTGCAGTAAATGAGAGCGACTTAGATCGTCAAGCGGCGATCGCGCGCCGCGACAGCCCAGCGATCGATCACCTGGCCGCGATGCACGACCAGCGCTTCGGCATGCAAGGCCACGGTTGGGCAGACATGCCACGGCATCCCGTAGAGGACGTCGCCCACCCGCAGGTTCGCGCCCGCCGCCGATTCAACGACCAGATGCTCTTCGCTATGGCCCACCATTCGCGCGTCGGGCAAGTCGGGAAAGTAAACGCGACCGTCGGCCTGATCGGCCGAGACGGCTTTGTAGCCCAGGTCCAGACAGAGCTGATTGCCGGGCTGTCGGCTGACGACTCGGGTGAGCAGCATCACCGCCGGCTCAAACGGCAGGTCGGGAATGTTTATACCATACCCACGGTCCCAGAAGGTCGTCGTCCCAGGGCTCAGTTCCACGTCCGCTCGATGGGCGTGAATCGGAAAGCTGAACGAACCACCGGCCACCACGCGCGGCACCGGCAACGATTGCGACTTCAAAAAGGTGCGTAGCTCGGCCACCGGAGCAAAGGCCTCGTCGACCGCCGCCCGACGCTCGGCGACGTCGCGCTGGCGAATGTGACCGTCATAGAGGTGCAAACCGCCGGGGCGCACATGCCGGGCCTCGGCCAAACGCCGATACCAGGCCACCGCGGTTTCGTCGGGCGCCACGCCGGTGCGGTGCATGCCGACGTCGAGGTCCAACAGCATCTCAATGCGTCCCGAGACTGGCGCGGCGGCTTCGTCCAGGGCGAGCATCTGTTCCAGGTTGTCGAACGTGACCGACCAGCGCGTGTCGGGAAACGTCTCGGCCAACTTGACCAACCGGCCGATATTCGGCCCCACCTGCGGGTAGCTGATCAACACGTCAGCCGCGCCGCAGCGGGCGGTCATCTCGGCCTCGGCGATCGTCGCGCACTTGAACTTGTCGATCCCGGCGGCCTGCTCGAGCGCGACGACTTCGGCCATTTTGTGCGTTTTGACGTGCGGGCGGAGCCGATTTGGATTCTGCGCGATGGCGACCATCCGCTGGATGTTATCCACGACGCGCTGGCGATAGACCAGCAACGCCGGCGAAGGGGTCGAGCTAGGATCAGTCAGGTGATACCAGGACATATTATCCGCCGCACCCTAAGCGCTGAGGAGCAATGATCGAAACACATCGCCGACATAGCGCCACTGGTGGCTAGGCCACCAGTGCGAATCGCGCGTCAGCCTGCCAAGCAGGCCAGGCCGCACCAGTGGTTTTATCTACTCGCCCCGCTGCTGCCCTTGTCGGGCCGAGGGAATCAGCCGACGCTGCACGTCGGTTTCGAGCACGCCGAAGGCCGCTTCGTGGCGCGACAACTGCTGGTGCAAGACCATCATCATCCGCTTGGCGCAGTAATAGTTCATCACAATCCGCTGGCCGACTGGAATCGGATCCTCGGTCGCCCCCAGCGGATGGGCGTTCAGGCAGAAGTCGAGGACCAACTCCTCGGGCGTGGGAGTGACGCGGACAAAATTGGCGTACATCGCCACCAGCTTCGATTCGTCAAAGCGGACTTGCACCTGGTTCGCAGCGGCGGCGTCGCCGGGCTTGGGAGTTGTGGACATCGTCGACTCCTGATCGTGGCTTGCTAGCAGCGGCAACCATGCCGAGCGGGAACAAAGCGGATGCGCAACGGACTTTATAGGGGGCGGCGGCGTTGCTCGCAACGTGCTGTCATGCTGTCGCGCCGGTCTAATTCAAGAAGCTGGAGCGATTGTACCGATAATTCGCTCGCGCTGGCGATTCTTCAAGATTCGTCAATGCGTGCGATTTCCACTTCCAATTCCGGCGACGTGTCGGCCAGCCCACGAGGTTTTAACATGAAGCGCGCTTTCGCTCGTTGGGCAATGGCCATCGTGGTGATCGGCGGCGTTTGCGGCGCAACATCGCTCACGCGAGCCGATGATTCGGCCGAGCGGCAGGAAACGCTCGACGCGCTGCGCCGCAGTGTGCGGTACGCCAAGCCCGCCGACAAGACGAGGCCGGACCTGAAAGCCGCCGGAGTGTCACACGCCTTGGGTTCGCTGGCCGCGCGGCTGGCCACGCCGGCCCCCGCGCCCCTTTGGGATGGCGTCCAACCGGCGTCGCACCAAGCGCCGGTCGTCATCTCGGACGATTCGCCAATCGTGCCAGCCGTCGCCACGGTCGAAACCGACGCCGCCAAGAACCCGTCAGCCCAGGACGCGCCTCAGTCGTGCTTGCGGATCAATCCGCTTCGAACGCCGATTGATGAACCTGGCCCTCTCAACAAGTCCGCCGAGACGTCCAACCCACTGCGTGCCAACTAGCCGCGATTCGCGTAACTGGATAACGCGCGTCGAGCAAAAAAGCGGGCTCGGCAGCGCCTTCGCGCCGCCGAGCCCCTCTGCGTTTCATCGTTCCGCTGAGCCCCGCCGTCATCGAGCAGGGCGATCAGCAAACCGTCAGGCTCCTTACGGGTTGACCCAGGCGTCGTCCACCGGCAGCTTGAACCAGTTGTTCTGCAGCGGTTGAGTCTGACCGGGCTGCTTGACGTTCTTGCCGTCAGCCGACATCAGCAAGCAGTAGACGAAGTACTCCATCTGCTCATTCAAGAAGCCAACGTGGCCATCGCAGTACGCCACGTTCGCGCCGCCAATATGCATCGACGACGGGCGCGTGTATTGGTACTGCTGCGGCGAGCCGCTACTACCCGAGCTTTGCGTAAAGAGCGAGCCCGCCTGAGTCGAGGCCCCGACGCCCTTATTCGCATTGATACGATAGTTCGGCTGGGTCGGCATGGCTTGCGGCGGCGGGCTGCCGGGCTGGGACTGCTGGTTACCTTGCACTTGGGCCATAATATCCCAGATGCAGCCGAGCGCTTGTTCCAGCACGTCCATGTATTGGCCGTGGTCGACATTCTCGGTCAACATGATCGTCTGGACCAGACCGTCACGCTGGCCGATCCAGCTGTTGCTCTGTTGAACTTGAGGAATCATGTTCGCGGTGTTGGCCTGGCTGCCGCCGCTGCCGGTATACGACGCGGTCGGGTTGCCCGTAAAGCGATCAAAGAACACCCCGTTCGCCGGCCAGTCGCGCGGCACGCCGGCCGTCGTCGTGGTGCGAGGGGTTCCTTGCGTGTCGATGCAACCCGAGTTCACCACATAAGCCAATGGCGTGCCGCCAGCCGTTGATGGCGGGTCCGAAGGACACGAGAAGTTCTCGATCGTGATCTGAGCATAGTTCGACGAGACAATCGGCCCCGTGGTACCACCACCACCCGAGCCGCCCGAACCACTGCCGCTGCCGCCGGGAGATCCCGTCACCGGCGTACGCATGGCGTCGTATACCGCCGTGTAGTCCAAGTACGGCAGCACCGGCACCGCCCAACTCACGCCACCTTGACCCGGATTGTTCGGGTTGGTGAACGAGGCGTTGTTCGTCATCAGCAACACGTTGCGATAGCCCGGATACTGACGACGATCGATTTCGTACTGATTCAAGGCGGTCGCGATGTCGCGCAGTTGCTGGCTGCAACGCAGCTTGCGCGCGGTTTCGCGAGCCTTGGTGATGCCACGGAATGACATCGTGGCCAACAGCGCGATGATGGCGATCACCACCATCAGTTCGATCAGGGTAAAACCATGGCGCTTGACGCGGCGAGCCATAAACGTGTTTCTCCTCGAGTTGCTGACTACCAGCAGGCCGAATGGCGTTTGAATTTCTTGGGCAGCGCTAACGCGATCTCGGTTGGGGCATTCCCCCCCCTACCGCCGAACGTAGCGAGCCGAGCATGCATGTCCCTCATGCATTCAACCTCTGATTCTATCAGCCGACCTGGGGAATGCCATTTTTTTTGCACGAGAATTACCCTCCCATCAACCACTTGCGACGGGTCGTCGTGCCCTCGAGCGACACCGCGATTCGCCAGCCAAACAGCGGGCTTTCCAGGGGCTTCTCCCAGGCCAGGCCGCGTTGACGCCGCCACGACCGGGGGGTAGGCTAACCCGGGTCTGGACGTTGGTGGCCGGCCGGGTCGATGGACCCGACCGGCAAACAGGGAACCCGGTGTAACTCCGGGACGGCCCCGCCGCTGTAATCAGGTGTTACGAGGGCGCCTCCATCGCCAACCCATTGCCGAGCAACGTGGTTCCGACCGGACCAATTGCTCCCGGTGAGAAGGGTCGAGGCCCACGATCAGCGCGACACGGCTCACAAGGCCCGTGCCGCGAGGTTCGCCCCAGCCTGAAAGTCAGAAGACCTACCAACGTCGGTTTTGCGTGCCACGTGCTGCTCGGGACAGCGCGCGGCCAAGCGTCCTCGGCTTTCATTGGCTGGTAAGTCGCCTGCGCTGCGCCCCTGTTCCGCTTGCGCACACGATTTGTCGGCATGAATCCCTGGCGCTCGCAACTTGCTTGATCCAACGCTCGCGAATGAGCCGCGCAGTGCCCTGCGCGCCCCCTCGCGCACAAAGCATTCGGGAACCGACGCTCACGTGTTTGAAATGCCAACCATTCGACGCAGCTATTGGGCCGCCGGTGTGGGCGTGAGCCTGGCGTTTCACGTCGGTGTCGCCTGCGCGGCCGTGGTGCTCCACGCCCTGTTTCGGCCGGCCGGCGCGCTGCCGATCGAGGCCGGCCCGAACTCGATGGCGCTGATGGCCTCGATGGCCAGCGCAGGCAACGCCGACCGCGGCGAACAAGAAGCCATTGACATCACGCTGCCGACCGAGCTGCCCCCCGACCGCGAAACGGTCGCGCCGGAATTGGCCCCCGAACTTCATCTGGCCCGGCACAGCCGGGTGCGCGATCTGACTCGCCTTTCGTCGCCAAGCGAAACCACGCGCGAACCAACGTCCGATGTTCCCGTGGCCATGCTCACGCCGGTGCTTGAACGGGTCGAGTCGGGAGGCGACCCGACGATGAACTCGGAACAGGATGTGACGCTGCCCCGGGCGATTGTCGAGCCGCTGTTGAAGATCGAGCAAGTATCGTCGGCCGTGCGCTCGGACCCTTCACCCAGTTCCGATCCGATCGCCGGGGCCGACATCGATCGGCAGCCGTCGCCGCTTTACAACCCGAGTCCAGCCTATCCGACCGACGCCCGACGAGTGCGCGCCGTCGGCACGGTGCTGCTGTCGGTCACGGTGGCGGCGACGGGCACGGTGAAAGCCGCCACGGTGCTCGAATCGAGCGGTAATGAATCGCTCGACGCGGCGGCGCTCGACGTGATCTGGCGCTGGCGGTTTCGTCCGGCCTTGCGCCACGGTCAACCGATCGACCACACGATCGGCGTGCCGATTCGCTTCCGACTGGCCGAGTAAATGGCGATTTGCTCGGCCAACGCCGCGGAAAAGAAATCGATCACGATGGCACGACGTAGATTCAGATTATCTGACATCGTGATCGTCGTATCATCGTGGTTAAATCCGCAGGTTCAGCAACGAGCGGCGAACGGAAGCTGGCCAGGCCTTTCGCACCTCAGATTGAGCGCCCTGTTCATGCCCCGCGAGTCCAGCTACCAGGTCGCGCTGGCTCCAGCGTAACCTGAAAATGGCATCACGCCGAAGCCCGAGACCTCCTGGTAGCGAGTATCGGTCAAGTTGTCGATGCGGCCGAACAACTGCACGCGTTGGGTCAGGTTGTATGACCCCGCCACGTAGGCGACGACGTACGGGTCAAGCTGCACGCGATTGCCGATGTAATCGATGTCGTCGCGCTGGCCGACGTACATCACCGTCAGATTCAGATTCGCTCGATCGCGAAAGTATTTGCGATTGAGACCGATGCTGGCCGCGTCATCGGGCCGGCGCAGCAGCTTTACATCGTTCACTTCGTCGCGCGTATCGAGCTTGGTGTACATGCCGGTCAGGGTGGTGCGCGAATCGAGCCTGACCAACGCCGTAAACTCCAGGCCGGCGCTCGCGGCGCGACCCACGTTGGTATAGAAACCCGAGAAGCCGGCGCTTTGAAATTGAATCAGGTTCGTGAACTGATTGCGAAAGTATGTCGCGCTCAGCACCACCTGGTTGTCGAACAGCGGCTGGTCGACGCCAAAGTCATACCCCTGGCTTTGCTCGGGCAATAGATTGGGCCGGCCGAACTGCGCGTCGAACAACTGATAGATCGACGGCGCTTTGAATCCAGTGCCCAAGCTGCCGCGCACCGCCGTCTCGGAACCCGGCACTCGATACAACGACGAAAGCCGATACGTGGTGGCCAGGCCGGCCTGACTGTAGTTGTCTTGCCGCACGCCAACATTCGTGAACCAGCGTTCGCCGAGTTGAATCTGATCCTGACAATAAACCGCCGTGTCGGTGATGGTGCTCGGGGACGCCACGTCAACAAACGCTGGCGGGAAGGCGGGATCCAAGAAGCTGAACGAAGAACAACCCGATTCGCTGATGTAGCTAGCGCCGGCGAACAAGGTGTTGCGCTTGGTCAAGTGTACGGCATTTTTCCAATCGACCATGTTGGTCGTGCCATTGGTGTGGCTCAACTGGAAGGCCGTGCTGTTCGGGCCGGGGTCCGAGCGATAGTCGCGCGTCGTGTTCGAGGTGTTGTACCCGAGCCAGGTTTCATAGATCTCTTCCTCGCCGCGGTAATGCAGTTGCGTGCGCGTGAAGAGCTGATCGGTGTCGGAATGGCCGTTCGGATCATCACCAAACGGCCCGCCAAACAGGTCGGTCTTGGACACGCCGTGCATGTAACGCATGATGAACTCCACGTCGAAGTTCTTGGTGGGCGTCCAGCCCAGCCGCGTCGACAGGTTCGTATTGTTGAATCCATTCGGGTCGGTGTTTCCCGGCAACCGTGAATCGGCGGCCGAGATGCCCGTGTTCTGATAGTAAGAACCAGCCGCCGAATAATTCATCTTCTGATTGCCGCCGCTGACGCTGTACGACTCGCGGGCCATGCCGAACGAGCCTCCCATGGCAGTCGCGGTCGAGCTGCGCGGGCCGCTTCCTTTCTTGGTGACGATGTTGATCACGCCGCCAATCGCATCGGAACCGTAGAGGGTGCTTTGCGGGCCGCGAATGACTTCAATCCGATCGATGTTGTCGACCGAAAGCGTCGAGAAGTCGAACAGCCGCCCCGTCGTCAACGGATCGTTCATCCAGATGCCGTCGAGAATCACCTTGGTTTGTTCGCTGCTGGCCCCGCGAATGAACACCGACGCCGGCTGACCAGGTCCGCCCGATTGCACGACATTCAGCCCCGGCAAGCCGCGCAACATTTCGAGCACGCTGGTCTGCCGGCGCTGCTGAATCTGCTCGGCGGTGATCACGGTCACCGATGAGCCCGCTTGACCGAGCGGCGTCCCGCCGAGCGAAGCGCTGTTCACGACGGTCGAACCCGGCGTCGCCCCGCCCGGAGCGCCCACGCCATAGGGGGTGCCGGTGACGACGGTCTCGGGCAAATTGAATTGCGGCCGCGGGGTGGCCGGACCTTGCACCGAGGGCGTGGTGGTCGCCGGCGCGTCGGGCGTCGGTTGCGCCGCCGCCAGTTCTTCCTGAGCGACCAGATTGATTTCGGACGTTGACGTGGTTGCGCCTTGTGCGGGCGATTCAGCGCTGGCCAGATCGGCGCTACCCAGGCAGAAGCCTAGCGCGGCCAGCAGCGCCCGAGTGCGGGCGCGCAGCAAGACAGTCATGAAAGGAGCTCCTTCCTGTTCCCTCGAGGAAAGTCGCGTTCGTTACACCACGTGGACCAGATATCCTGGCTGGGGGTCATCCGCGGGCCTGCCTTCCCGGGCGTTCGCACTCCGGAGAGTCGAATGCCCAGTGGCGGTTTCATGACCGTTGTCACCCTTACAGTCGCGGGGCGGCGGGAGCTTTGCACTCCACTTCCCTGGATTCCGACGTGAACCAAATGGACCACGGCCGCCGCGCGTCGAGCGACGCATGACGGTCATGTAACGATGCTTTCGGTCAATCGTTTTGAGCCGATTGAGCGCAAGCTGAGCGAACCACGGGAGATGCCGCCTGGGGAGCGCCAGGCGTAACTTTGCTAGGCGTCGCGCCGCCTAGGTAAAGTTTGCCGTGCGGTTCGGTGGCAAGCGTTGTAGTGGCAAGCAATATCTCGGTGAATTAAGATCAGTCCCGTTCACTCTGCCGAATGCCGCCTTTGAGGAGCTGCAAAGACGATGCGAATGGCCGCCGCCTGCTGGTTGATCCTTGCCTTTTGTGGAATCGCCGCCTGGGGCGCCACCGCCTGGGCCGAAGAACGCCCGGCCGGGATTCCCGAGAACTACCAACTGGTCTATTCCCAGGACTTCAAGAGCGCCGATGCCGTGGGCGATTTTCAGATGACCGACGCGGCCGCCTGGAAACACGCGCTCGAGGACAACCGCGGCGCGCTCGAACTGTTCAAACAGAGCAAGTACAAGCCGCCGTATCGCTCGCCGGTGAACATTGCCCTGGTCCGCGACCTGCGCGTGGGCGACGTGGTGATCGAGGCCGACTGCCTGCAAACCGGCAAGGAGTACGGCCATCGGGACATGGTGATCTTCTTCGGGTTTCAGTCGCCGTCGCAGTATTACTACACCCACATCGCCACCAAGGCCGACGATCACGCCAACAATATCTTCATCGTCAACGACGCGGCGCGGCTGAAGATCTCGAAGGTCAGCAACGAAGGGAACAACTGGGGGTTGAATGTCTGGCATCGCGTGCGAGTCCACCGCCAGGTGAGCGACGGAAGCATTCGCGTCTATTTCGACGATCTGACCAAGCCGATCATGGTGGCCGAGGACAAAACATTCGGCACCGGCTGGCTGGGCTTTGGCTCGTTTGACGACACGGGCAAGGTGTCGAACATCCGCGTCTGGTCGCCGAGCGCCGAGAAGAAAGCGGCGCCGGCCTTCGCGAACTAGGGGCCGCGTCAAATGCCGGAACTGCGAATTGGTTCCTATTTAATGCTGGCGATCGGGCTTTGGCTGGCCTCGGCGTCGGCTTATCCGACATGGGGCCAAGAGCCAGACGCGGGCCACGTTGCGAGCCTCGTCTTTGACGTGTCGGAAGCGCCGCATCTGGCCCCCTGGGCTGAGCAGGCCAAGGAGTTGGTCCGTACGTGGCAGCCCAAGATCGCCGCCATTCTGCAAAGCGACGTTCGTCCGGCAGAGATCAAGCTCGTATTTCGGCGCAATCTGAAAGCGGTCGCGGCCACCAGCGGCAATACGATCTCGATCTCGGTCGGCTGGGTCGAGAAGCATCCCGAGGATTTAGGGATGGTCGTGCATGAGCTGACGCACGTCATCCAAGGCTATCCGCGCGGCGGCGCGCCCTGGCTGGTCGAGTCAATTGCCGACTACGTGCGCTACGTCCATTACGAACCGCAAGCCGGGCCTACGCACCTCGACCCGCTAAGACAAAACTATCGCGACGGTTACAAGACCGGCGGTTTGTTTCTCGGCTGGGTCGAGAAGCGGCACGGGGCGAACGTCGTGCCCGAGTTGAATCGCGCGCTGCGAAACGGGAAATACGACTACGAAACCTTCCGGCGCTTGACCGGCAAGAGCGTCGATCGACTGTGGGCCGACTATATCGACGAACTGGTTCCAGCGGCGAAATAGAACCTCGCGGCGCTAGCGTGCCGCGGCCAGCCGGCGTTCGACCAGCGCTCGGTAGTAATCGATCGAGCGGCGAATCCCCTCGTCGAAGCCAACCTGCGGTTCGTAGCCCAACGCGGCGCGAGCTTGGGTGATGTCAGCCTGGCTCTCGCGCACATCGCCAGCGCGTGGCGGCTGGTGAATCGGCTCGACCTGCGTGCCCAGTTGCTCGTTCAACGCGGCCAGCAATCGCAACAGGCTGATGCTCTGGCCATTGGCCAAATTGAACACGCGCCCCGACACGTTCAAGGCGTCCGCGGCCAGCAAGTTGCCGTGAACCACGTTGGCCACGAACGTGAAATCGCGCGATTGCTCGCCGTCGCCAAACACGATCGGCCGCTTGTTCGCCAGAATCGCCGTCAGGAACAGCGGAATCACCGCCGAGTAGGGGCTGTCGGGATCCTGGCGCGGGCCAAACACGTTGAAATACCGCAGGCTGACGGTCTCGAAGCCATAAGTGTCGGCGAACGCCTGGCAGTAATACTCGCCCGTCAGCTTGGCGACGCCGTACGGCGAAATCGGCGCGGGCAGATCGGTCTCGCGCTTGCTGCTGGTCGGCGTGTTGCCATAGGCGCTGCTGCTGGCCGCGTAGACCAGCCGGCTGACCCCCGCGCGCCGCGCGGCATCGAGCACCGTCAATGTCCCGGTCGCGCAGGCGGCGTGACAATCCAACGGACGTTCCACGCTCAGGGGCACCGAGGCCAAGGCCGCCTGGTGAAACACCACATCGACGCCGCGCATGGCTCGCGCCACGGCGGCCGGGTCGGTGATGTCCCCCTCGACGAACTCGACGTCGGCCGCGAACTCCTGCAGGTTTTCCCGCTTGCCGGTGCTGAGGTTGTCGAAGACGCGCACTCGGTCACCGCGCTCGACGAGCGCCTGGGTCAAATGAGACCCTATAAAGCCAGCACCGCCGGTAACCAGGAACGAACGCATTGCAGACCCTCGGATGGTGGGCGACACGCCTGCGCAGACCTTCCCCAGCCGCGTCAGGCTGTGGCGCTATTCAACCCTAGCATGGCGGCGGGGTCGGGCAAGTGATAGCACGGGCCGCTGGCGACGATTCTGACGTTTACACCCGGAATAACCCTCAGGTATCCTGCCGCGCCCGAAACTCGGGCAGGGCCTCCCGTCATCCCCGGATTTGGACTTTCGCCATGTTCAAGCGCTCTCTGGCAACGATCGTGGTTTGTGCCGTCGCCTCGTCGGTGTTCGCGGCCGACTTTTGCATCTACAGCAAATTGCACGTCGACAAGGACGTGGTCGAAAGCACGACCGTGTTCCAGGCCGGCCGGGCCTACGACTTTCTGGACAATCCGCGCGAGGTGACGGTCTTTGACGCGCCGGGCAACAAGTTCGTCGTGCTCGATCCCGAGCGCAAGGTCCGCACCGAAGTCACGCTCGAACAAATCGAAGCGTTCACGAATAACCTGAAGAGCGAGACCATGAAGCGGAGCATCGTGCCGCTGCTGGCGTTTCTGGCCGAGCCGAAGTTCGCCGAAGAGTTTGACCCAACGAAGCAAGAGCTGACGCTGACCAGTGAATGGCTGACCTATCGCGTGCAGGCCACGACCCCCAAGCTGCCCGACGCGGCGGACCTGTACGCCGACTTCATCAACTGGCAGACGAAGCTGAACACGATGCTGCGCCCCGGCTCGCTGCCGCCGTTCGCGCGGCTGCAATTGAACTCGGCCCTCGACAGCCGGGGCTTGATGCCGACCGAAGTGACGGCCACGCGCCACTCGCCCAAGGGTTCTCGCAAGGATGTCACGTTGCGTGCCGAGCATCGACTGCAATGGCGCATTCTGAGCGCCGAGCAAGATCGGCTGAACGAGGCGGCCACCTGGCTGGCGACGTTCGAGCAAGTGAACCTGCGCGAATATCAGAAGCCGTACTTGCCCAAGCCAGCCGCCGAAGCCGGCGAGTAGCCTCGGGCCGCGATCCCGAGTCGAGGGCGATTCTGGCAAGCGTGCATCGCTTGCTCACCCAAGCCGGCGGCTCTGCCGCCAAGAACGGTGGCAAAGCCACCGGCTTGGAACGCGTCGGAGCGCTGCGTTCGCGTCGTCAAAGCAGCGTCCCGGACGCAACCCCATCAAAAGCGGTCTCGTGGGGTGGCCCAGGTGCTTGCACCTGGGCGGCCGAAGGCCGCAAGAAACCTCGGGCGCCGTCCCGCGCGGGTGGCAAGTTACCATTGGGTTGCGCGTGCCCATCGAGTTTCTTGTTGCTGCGCAACACCGATGGCCAAGCCATCGGTGCCACCCAAGACGCGCGGGTGTAGCCTGACCGCAAGCCGCTCGGCGAGCCGTCTATCAACTCTCATGCGGCAATAAAAAAAGCCGCCCTGTTGCCAAGGCGGCTGGTCGCTCCGTAGAGCGTTGCCTGCGAATTTTTCTTCTTGTTGCGAGAAGGTCAATTACAGGCAGGGATCAGTTACACTGCCGCTTAGATTAGCAACTCTGGCTCGGCAGTCAAGTTTTTTTGTAGGAGGCAGGCGAATGGCGAAGCGGCGCGTACTGGGTCTGGATATTGGCTCGAATTCAATCGGTTGGGCGCTGTTAGACCTCGACGAAGACCAGTCACAGGTCGTTGCCACGGGCGCGAGGATTTTTCCTGAAGGGGTCGATCGCGACCAACAGGGGGCGGAACACTCGAAGAATGAGGCCCGCCGCATTGCGCGGGGCATGCGCCGGCAAATCGCCCGCCGTTCGCGGCGTAAGCAACGCGTGCGACAAGCATTGATTCGCGCTGGTCTCTATCCAGTCGACCCGCAAGAACAAGCTCGCCTCGATCAACTCGATCCCTATTCGTTGCGCAGCCGCGCGCTCGATTCGCGCCTGGAACCGTTTGAAATCGGGCGCATCTTGATTCACCTGAACCAGCGCCGCGGGTTTCTCTCGAACAAGAAGGGGGATCGCGACAAACAAAAGGAAGACTCCAAAACCTTGGCGGAGATCAGCCAGTTGGAGCAAGACATCAAGGCCGCTGGTCATCGCACGCTCGGCGAGCATTTGGCGTCCGCCTATGCGGCGAACCCCTTGGAGCGTCTGCGGGGCAAGCACACACGCCGCTCGATGTTCGTTGCCGAGTTCGATCAGATTTGGGCGCAGCAACAATCCTATCACCCGGAATTGCTGACTGACCAGTTGAAGTACGGCCGTCGGGGTCAACAGACTTACCCGCGCAGACCTGAGCGCATTGGCAAAGATCCGCGGCAAGCGGTGCAAGAAGTCGGACTGTTCGGCCTGACCTTCTTTCAACGCAAGTTGAAACCGCCGAAAAGCGTCGTGGGCCAGTGCGAGTACGATCCCAAGCAGAAACGCTGTCCACGCGCCGATCGCGCAGCGCAGCGTTTTCGGGTATTGCAGGAAGTGAACAACCTGCGCGTGATGCGCGGCGACGGGGAAATCTGTGAACTTACCGACGACCAGCGCGGCAAGGTGTTGGCTGCACTCGCCGAAAAAGATGCCGTCGAGTTCGACAAGCTGCGAAAGCTGCTCGGCTTGCTCGAAAGCGACGCGTTCAACCTGGAACGCGGCGATCGTCACAAGCTCGACGGCATGAAGACCGACGCCATCCTGGCAAACAAGAAGTATTACGGCAAGGAATGGCACAAGCTACCCGAAGCCACCAAGACCGCGATTGTCCGCTCGCTGATCCACGACGACGAAGAAACTTTCGTGCGTCGCGCGGGCGAAGAATTCGGCCTCGACGCCGAGTTGGCGGCGAGGTTGTTCGATGCCCCGCTGCCGGAAGGGTATGCCAGCCTGGGGCGCGAAACGATCGAACGATTGTTGCCGCACCTTGAACGCAGGCTGCCGTTGATGACGCGGGACGGAGCGCCCTGCGCGTTGCGATTGGCTGGCTTTTTGGCGCCGTGGGAACGCCCCGTCAAAGCGGGCCAGTACCTGCCCGAGCCGCCGGACATCACCAATCCTCTAGTGCGGCAGGCGATCCACGAAGTTCGCAAGCTCGTCAACGCCGTGGTCCGCGAGTTCGGTCGGCCCGACGCAATTCACATCGAGTTGGCCCGGGAGGTGAAGGGAAACTCCATCGAACGCGCCCGATACACACGCGATACCCGCGAACGCGCCCGTGAACGAGACCGAGTGGCGGAGATTCTCACGGAATTCGGTGAAAAGCCGACGCGGTCCAAGATCGATTTGTACCGGCTGTGGGAAGAGCAAGATCGCTGCTGCGTTTACTCGGGCCGCGTCATCAGCGAGAAGCAACTCCTGGGGGGCGAAGTGAATGTCGATCATATTCTGCCCTATTCGCGCACGCTTGATGACTCGTTGGCAAACAAAGTCGTCTGCTTTCGCAGCGAAAACGACGCCAAAGGGAACCAAACGCCCCATGAATGGCTGGTCGCGAAACATCCTGATCGGTATGAGGAGTTATTGCAGCGCGTCGCGCGATTGGCCTTCAACAAGCGCGCTCGCTTCAGTCAGAAGTCCTGCCAGCAAGATGAGTTCATCGCGCGGCAGTTGAACGACACCGCCTACATTACGTCGGCCGTTCACGGCTATCTGCAAAAACTGGGTGTCGACGTCGTGGCCAGCAAGGGGCAGCTTACCGCCGAACTTCGTCACCAGTGGGGGCTGAACAAGGTACTCAATCTCAGCGGGGAAGACCGCAAGAATCGCGACGACCACCGCCATCATGCCGTCGATGCCATCGTGATCGCCCTGTTGGATCGTTCGCGATTGCAACAACTGGCTCGTTCGCGCGGCCAAACGGAACTGCCCGCCCCTTGGAAGGGTTTTCGCGAGCAAGTGGAAAGCGCCGTCAATCAGATCAATGTTTCGCACCGCGTGCGGCGGAAGTTGGCCGGCGCGCTGCATGAAGAAACGCTCTACGGCCCAACCGAACAGGCCGGAGTATTTGTCTATCGCAAGCCACTCGAGGCGCTGACAACGGCCATGATCGAGGACATTCGCGACGAGGGGATTCGCCGCATTGTCGTCGCGCGTCTGAAGCAGTTTGGCATCGAGCCGGGAGACAAGAAGTCCATATCCAAGGAGGTTTGGCGTGAACCCTTGCTGATGCCGTCAGGCGTGCAGATCAAGAAAGTGCGATTGAAGAAGGCAGACCTGACGATTCAACCACTCCGCGACGCGGCTATGGTCAAGCCTGGCAATACCCACCACATTGCCATCTATGAATTCACCGACGCCAAGGGCAAAGCCCGACGCGAAATGATTGCCACGACGATGCTCGAAGCGATTCGGCGTCATCAAGCCGGTGAATCGATCATTCGGCGGGTTCACCCCAAGCGAAGCGATGCACGCTTCCTCATGTCGCTGAGCTACAACGAGGCTATCTTGGCCGACATCCGTGGCACCCAGGGGCTGTTTGTTTACCGAACGGCAGGGGCAATTCAAGGACAAATCTATTTTATATCGCACACCGATGCGCGGCCGAGTTCCGACGCCACGAAATACGCCGTCAAAGCCAGCACGCTGAACGGCAAAAAGGTCACCGTTGACCTTTTAGGCCGGATTCGGTGGGCCAACGATTGATTTTGGCCTCCCCTCTGGAAACCCCTGTGGGCGCGAATTAGCCTGGCGCTCAGTTTGCATCGGTTCGCAGCCCGGGCCACGGACGGTCGTTCGCTACCGCCGTGGGGCCGCCGCAGTGATTAAACGCACGATCGAAATCTCGCGCGAGCCGGCGCACCTCTGTGTCCGCCTCGATCAACTTCTGCTCCGCCGCGGCGAACAAACCGTCGGCCAGTTTCCCTGTGAAGATGTTGGCGTGGTCGTCGTCGATCATCCCCAGGCGACCTACACCCATCACGCCTTGGCCTCGCTGGCCGCCGCCGACGCCACGCTAATCGTGTGTGGCCGCGATCACTTGCCCGTGGGCATGTTGCTGCCCCTGGGCGACCACTCGCAGGTCGTGTGGCGACTGCGCGAACAGATCACGGCGCCGCTCCCGCTGCGCAAGCGGCTGTGGCAGCAGATTGTCCGTGCCAAGATCAAGGCCCAAGCCGACAACCTTGATCCCGCTTCGCCCCCAGCACGGCGAATGCGCGAGTTGATGACGCAGGTTCGCTCGGGCGATCCCAGCAACATCGAGGCCCAGGCGGCGCGAGCCTATTGGTCGGCGTGGCTGGTGAATGCGCCCGCCAGCCTGGCCGATCAGCTTCCCTTTCATCGCGATCCCGATCAACGCGGCCTGAACGGGATGTTGAACTACGGCTACGCGATTGTGCGGGCCGCCGTGGCGCGAGCGCTGGTATCGGGCGGGTTGCTGCCGGCCTGGGGCTTGCACCATCGGCATCGAGCCAACCCGTTTTGTCTGGCCGACGACTTGGTCGAACCGTTGCGGCCGCTGGTCGATGATCGCGTGCGCCAATTGGCGTTCGCGGGGCAGACGGAACTCGACCAGCCGACCAAAGCTGCGTTGCTTGAATTGCTCACGCTGCCGGTTCGCACCGGCACGGGAGCAGGTCCGCTGTTCGTGCAGTTGCACGCTTACGTCGCGTCGCTTGCCGCCTGCTTCCAAGGCCAAGGCCGTCGGCTGGAGATTCCCGAACCATGCGAATCAGCGGATACCGATGCATGTGGGTCGTGACGATGTTCGACCTGCCGGTCGACACCAAGCAAGCGCGGCGCGAGTATGCCCGCTTCCGCAAGTTCTTGCTTGAGGACGGCTTTCGGCGGATGCAGTTCTCGGTATATTGCCGGCCATGCCCCAGCGAGGAAAATGCCGTGGTTCACCAACGGCGCGTGAAAGGCCGACTGCCACCGGACGGCGAGGTGCGCATGCTCACCATCACCGACAAGCAGTTTGAAAGGATGCAGATATTTTGGGGAAAAATGCGTCGACGCCCCGAGCAACCGGGGCATCAACTCGAACTTTTCTAGTGAACCGATTGGGCGCAACCCCAATTGGTCCCGTCAGTTGGCAGGGGAACAGTGTAACTGATCCCTGCCTGCGACCAACCCGCAACTGACACGCTGCACGGCAGATCGGACGTGGCAGTGTAACTGATCCCTGCCTGCGACCAACCCGCAACGAAGGATGGCGAGCTGGCGTTTCGGCTGGGAGTGTAACTGATCCCTGCCTGCGACCAACCCGCAACTCGCCGCGGTTGCGGCCGTCGCGCTCTGTGAGTGTAACTGATCCCTGCCTGCGACCAACCCGCAACGACGCGCGAACGTCACGTTGCCGAATCTACAGTGTAACTGATCCCTGCCTGCGACCAACCCGCAACTCCAGGCCGCGTCGGCCCAGGCGTCGGTCAAGTGTAACTGATCCCTGCCTGCGACCAACCCGCAACACAAGCCCGGGACCTGCGCGGTCGGCGGGTAGTGTAACTGATCCCTGCCTGCGACCAACCCGCAACCGATGTGATGCGCTACCGTCGAGCGATCGAAGTGTAACTGATCCCTGCCTGCGACCAACCCGCAACCTTGGTCAGCGCGCATGCGATCATGCCGCCAGTGTAACTGATCCCTGCCTGCGACCAACCCGCAACTATAATGAGGGAGACGACAGATCGCTTCTCAGTGTAACTGATCCCTGCCTGCGACCAACCCGCAACGGCCAGACAGGCGCGGGCGTGATTGGCGTCAGTGTAACTGATCCCTGCCTGCGACCAACCCGCAACCAAAAGCAGCCGATAGAACGCGATTGGGATAGTGTAACTGATCCCTGCCTGCGACCAACCCGCAACCGTCGCGCTCATCGGTGACCACGCCAAACGAGTGTAACTGATCCCTGCCTGCGACCAACCCGCAACCTTAGCGCCGGCCGAGATGTAGCGCTCATTAGTGTAACTGATCCCTGCCTGCGACCAACCCGCAACTGGCATGTCGGATGTCTTTCCACAGCTTGTAGTGTAACTGATCCCTGCCTGCGACCAACCCGCAACCCGTTCCGTTTGTTTCACAGGAGAAAGAAAGTGTAACTGATCCCTGCCTGCGACCAACCCGCAACCGAGGCGCTGCTGGATGCGCCGCTGAAAAAGTGTAACTGATCCCTGCCTGCGACCAACCCGCAACAGTAACGCTAGTTTCTATATCAGTCCGACGAGTGTAACTGATCCCTGCCTGCGACCAACCCGCAACAGGGAGAGGGGCACCACTGCATCATGGACGAGTGTAACTGATCCCTGCCTGCGACCAACCCGCAACCCAACCCAACGAGACTTGCGCTACCAGGGAAGTGTAACTGATCCCTGCCTGCGACCAACCCGCAACCAGACAAGCACTGACACGCCATCGCCGACAAGTGTAACTGATCCCTGCCTGCGACCAACCCGCAACCGATGGTTCCGTTTACAAACTCAACGAGGTAGTGTAACTGATCCCTGCCTGCGACCAACCCGCAACACGCGAGGACGAGCGCTCTTGCACGCGGAGAGTGTAACTGATCCCTGCCTGCGACCAACCCGCAACTGAGCTTGAAGGACAATCTATTCGCCGCGAGTGTAACTGATCCCTGCCTGCGACCAACCCGCAACATTGTGGTCGCCACTTGAACGCCTCCAAAAAGTGTAACTGATCCCTGCCTGCGACCAACCCGCAACACCAGTTCCAGCAGCAAGCCGGCGCGGTGGAGTGTAACTGATCCCTGCCTGCGACCAACCCGCAACGCTCCGCGAGGTTGGTCCAGACGTTGGGAAAGTGTAACTGATCCCTGCCTGCGACCAACCCGCAACACGAAGCCCCACACCAAACATTGCCGCCGCAGTGTAACTGATCCCTGCCTGCGACCAACCCGCAACGCAGCGGTGCAGTATTGATGCTGCGACCTAGTGTAACTGATCCCTGCCTGCGACCAACCCGCAACCCATCGCGTTGCCGCGCGGAGACATCGCCCAGTGTAACTGATCCCTGCCTGCGACCAACCCGCAACTGGCGCTCGCCGGCAAGCGCGACGCGCGGTAGTGTAACTGATCCCTGCCTGCGACCAACCCGCAACCCACGGTCGCGAACTTCAACGCCAACGGCGAGTGTAACTGATCCCTGCCTGCGACCAACCCGCAACGGCGAGGCGATGGCCGGCGACTACGCCGGCCATCGCCTCGCCGTTACAGAAAGGTTCCATCGACGTGGAGCGCCTCCGTCGGTGTCATTGGCCTGGCAACTCAATTTCGCTCGGCGTTAGCCGGTTCACAATTTCTCCGCCGCGCGTGGACATGGGCTTGGGCGTAGCTGATAATCGATGCCGCTCCCCTGGCCTGCCCCCTACGCCGCCCCACCGCGATTTTCGCTCTGACGCGATTGGAGAATTGCCCATGCTTTGCGCGCCGCGCTTCCGTTGGACTGCCTCGTTGAGCCTGGTCGGACTGTGCCTGTTGAGCGCCGTGGCCGCGGCAGAAACAGTGAAAATTGAACAGAACGACGCCGGTGCCAAGATCACCATCGACGGCCAGCCGTTCGCCGAATACCTCGTGAAAAGCGGCAGCAAGCCGATCGTTTGGCCAATCATCGGGCCGACCGGTAAGCCGATCAGCCGGGCTTATCCGATGGCGGACGTCGCAGGGGAAAAACGCGATCACGTCCATCAGCGCTCGCTCTGGTTCACCCACGGCGACGTCGACGGCGTGGACTTCTGGTCCGAGCCGGCGTCCTATCCGAAGGGGATTCCCAACGGCCGAGTGCTGGGCCAGATCGTTCATCGCCGCTTCGACAAGGTGGGTGTCGAGGACGGCCGCGCGATCCTGGTGACCACCAACGACTGGATCGATCAGAACGGCAAGAAGCATTGCGAAGACACTCGCAAGCTCACGTTCCAGGTGATTGGCACGTCGCGCGTGATTGACTTCGACGTCACCATCAACGCGACCGCCGGCGACGTCGAGTTTCGCGACACAAAGGAAGGGGCAATGGGCATTCGCGTGCCGACGGTGATGGACGTCAAAGGCGGCAACGGTCACATCCTGACCAGCGAAGGCATGCGCGACACCGAAGCGTGGGGCAAGCCGGCGCGGTGGGTCGATTACTCGGGCCAGGTCGACGGCCAGTCGGTCGGCATCGCGGTGCTGAATCATCCGAGCAGTTTCCGCCATCCCACGCGCTGGCATGTGCGCGACTACGGCTTGTTCGCCGCCAATCCATTTGGCGAACATGAATTCGACAAGACCAAAGAGCCTCGTGTCACCAAGATTGAATCGGGCAAGTCGCTGACGCTGCGACACCGCTATGTGTTCCATCTGGGCGACGCCGAAACGGCGAATATTGCCGCCGAGTACGAGCGGTATTCGGCCGCGCCTTGAGGCAATTTTGAATTTGAGTCGCTTGAAGAAAAAACCAAACGTGCCGCGCTTGCGGGGCGCTGATTTGCGCTGCGCAACAATTTCCTAACTTCGCGGCAAATTCAGTTTGCCCAACTTGCCGATACTCCCCATGTCAGCGGGGCACGCTAGTCGGCAATCTCTAGCAAACGCCCTGCTTCGTTACGGTCCAGAACTGCGTTTCACGCTGTCTATGGAGATGAGTTATTAGCCATGCCGGCGAAAGAAATTGAACGTCTTACATCCCTGAATGAGCTTCGTCAGTACGTCAATTACATTTTGTGCCAGCACGAACAACTCGAGATCGACGCCTTTCCGTTTACGGAGAAATTGCTGCTTCGCGGCGACCGCCCTTGCGGAATGTTTTTCAGCCTTCGCGGACCTCGTTCGGTCGTTTTCTCGGCCATTTGGGAAACCGACCGCAACACGATTTTGTTCTATAACTCGACGGGAGAACGCTTTCGGCAGACGGTGCTCGCCCAGGCTCCCAGCCTCAGCTAGCCAACCGAATGGGACGGCCGAATTCACACCCGGAATTGCTTTGACAAGCCGCCCCAAGATAGTGTACATAGATTCACATAACTGAAACCCAAGCGGGACGAACTGTGGGGCTGCCAATGCCCCGAGGCAAGACGTTCGGCCGAGCCGAACCCCGGTTCTCGTCCCGCTTTTGCACGCTTCACACGGAGGTGAATGATGCTCGTGTTGTCCCGACGCGAGAACGAGAGCATTAAGCTCGGCGACTCGATTGTGATTACCGTCGTACGAGTCGCCGGTGACAAGGTCCGACTGGGCATCCAGGCCCCTGCCGACATGCTGGTTTTACGGCAAGAACTGGAGCCAAACGCGATTCCTCACCCCGCCGCCAACCGGGCGGCTTCGGCCACGATTTCTGCCACCCCCGGTGGCATGAGCCGGGCCGGTTGATACCGCTTGGCTGCGACTGTCTTCTTGGCTGCGATAGTCTTCTTGGCTGCCAACGGCTCCTCGCGGAGTACGCCCCGAACTCACCGGTTCGGGCCGACTCCGCGGGGAGCAGTGGCGCCCTTCCCCCCTGCCCCAGTTCGGCGCTGAACTAGCGCCAAACTCCCGCCACCTCCCACCTGCGATTTGCTTGACACGGTTCGGCCTGTTTAACTAAACTCTTGGCAGGTAACGAATAACCACTTGCCGACACTTGCCCGAGTTTGGACTGCCAGCAGAACAGATCAATGTTTTTGGATTTTTCACGTAACATTTGAAACTCTGCTGGCAATTAGTTGCAGAACGACTCCAGCCGCGGCGCGCATGCCGCACCCCACCGCTGGTTTGAATCGGTTTGCGAACGCCCCACCCGCTGGCCCGCACAGGGCTGCATTAAGACCCACCTTTGGTAGCAGGGAGATGTAGGCAATGAGTAGCTTTAATCCTGGCCGTCGTGGTTTTCTCACCGTCGGCGCGTTGGCCGGCGTGGGCATCAGCCTGGCTGACTTCTTCCGCGTTCAGGAAGCTCAGGCTGGACAAAAGAATTACGACTTCTTGCCCGCCAAGGCCAAGAGCGTGATTCACATCTATCTGCCAGGTGGCATGGCCCACCAAGAAACCTTCGATCCCAAGCCGTTCGCGCCGATCGAGTATCGCGGCGAACTGAAGCCGATCAACACCAAGATCCCCGGCGTGCAGTTCTCGGAACTGCTACCCCGTACGGCGGACATCGCCGACAAGATTTCGGTCATCCGCTCGATGACCCACGGCGAAGCGGCCCACGAACGTGGCACGCACAACATGTTCACCGGCTACAAGCCGAGCCCGGCCCTCACTTACCCGTGCATGGGTTCGGTGGTTAGTCACGAATACGGCCCGCGCAACAACCTGCCGCCGTATGTCTGCATTCCGAATGTGCCGAACGAGTTCGCCAGTTCGGGCTACCTGAGCTCGTCGTTCGCGCCGTTCGCGCTGGGCTCGGACCCCGCTCAAGGCGGCTTCCAGGTCCGCGACCTGAGCATGCAAGGGAGCATGACCGAAGATCGCTTCACCCGTCGTCGCACCGCCCTGGAAGCGGTGAACTCGTACTTCGCCGCCAAGGAAAAGTCGGACGGTCTGAAGGCGATGGACACCTTCTATGATCGGGCCTATAGCCTGATCAGCTCGAAGCAAGCTCGCGAAGCGTTCAACATCGACGCCGAACCGGCCGCTGTTCGCGACGCCTATGGTCGCAACCAGGCTGGCCAGCGGATGCTGATGGCTCGCCGGCTGGTGGCTGCTGGCGTGCGGTTTGTCTCGCTCACCTACGGTGGCTGGGACATGCATGATCGGATCACCTCGAGCATGCAGCGCACGTTGCCTGACTTTGACAAGGCCTTTGCCATGTTGATCGGCGACCTCGACAAGCAGGGCTTGCTCGACGAAACGCTGGTCATGGTGTCGTCCGAGTTCGGCCGCACGCCGAAGATCAACCGTACGGCCGGCCGCGATCACTGGGCCCGCGTGTTCAGCGTGGTTCTCGCCGGTGGCGGCGTCAAGCGCGGCATGGCCTACGGCACGTCGAACGCCACGGCCAGCGAACCCGAGGACGATCCGGTCGGGCCCGCCGACCTGGCGACCACGGTTTACAACCAGTTGGGCATCGTGGCCGACAAGGAGTTGATGGCTCCGGGCGACCGCCCGATTGAGATTTGCGACGGCGGTAAACTGCTCAAGGAATTGATTGCCTAGTTTTCGCAATTCGTCCGGCGAACAAATCGTCGACGAATCGCGCCTCGCAATTAGAATGAAACCAAGCGCACCGTCGCCGGCTGGCCAGCAAACCAGCCGGCGATGAGCGCATTGCCAACCTGCCCGTGTGATCCCTGATTTGTTCCTGGCCCGCCCAACCTGAATCGCGCTCGACCCCGCATTCCCCAGAGCGTGACACTTCGAGAACGTCTGGGTGAGACGCGCCGCCGTGGCTGGCGTTCCGCGTTCACTCAATCTGAACTGTTCCATCCGCGTGATCCCCGAAAAACTTCCGAAGAACCCTCACATCCTTCGCGGTACCTGACGATGAAACTAAGTTCTCCTCGCCGCTTCCTGTCGCCGTGCCCCGGGCTGATCGTTGCTTTGGCCGCCATTTTGGTTTCGTCCCAGCAAGCCGCCGCCCAGCAGGTCGCACAAATCGCCAACGTGGTTCCGCCGGGCGCTTCGCGCGGCGCCGAGTTGACGGTCAAGATCGCCGGCCGTGGTTTGTCCAAGGTCGAGGGGCTGATCGTCTATGAGCCCGGCATCACGGTGAAGGGGGTCAAACAGCTCGACGAACGCACCGCCGAACTCACGTTGGCCATCAGCAGCGATTGTCGCTTGGGCCAACATTCGATTCGCGTGGTGACGGCTTACGGCATCAGCGAACTGGGCGTGTTTTCAATCGGCGCATTGGCCGAAGTGACCGAAAAGGAACCGAACAACGAACCGGCAAAGGCTCAGCAGATCGAACTTGACACCACGGTCAACGGCACGGCCAACGGCGACGACCTGGACTATTACGTCGTCCAGGCCAAGAAGGGGGAACGGCTCACGGCCGAAATCGAAGGCATTCGCCTGGGGCGCGGCTTGTTCGACCCGTTCGTTTCGATCTCCGATGCCAACCTTAACGAATTGGCCAACTCCGATGATGACGTGCTGATCAACTGCGACGCCATCGCCTCGTGCGTCGCTCCAGAAGAGGGAAAGTACTTCATCCTGGTGCGCGACATGGCCCTGCTGGGCAATGGCGCTTATCGCGTTCACATTGGCCGCTATCCGCAGCCCCGCGCGGCTTATCCCCCCGGCGGCCCGCTTGGCCAGACGGTGAGCGTCAAGCTGATTGGCGACGTGGCGGGCGATACGACGCTGGCCCTGGCCACGCCCAAGAAAGCAAGCTATCGCTACGAGATTCAGGCCCACGACGATCGCGGCGCCGCGCCGAGCGGCATTCCCTTCCGGCTCAGCACGCTGGCAAACGCCTTGGAAGCCGAACCGAACGACACGAGCGACAAGGCCACGCCGGTGACGGCGCCCGTCGCTCTGAACGGTATTTTGCAAGCCGAGGGGGACATCGACCGCTTTAAGTTTACCGCCAAGAAGGGTGAATCGTACGACGTCCGGCTGTTCGGGCGCAGTCTGCGCTCGCCGATCGACTCGGTGCTGACGATCGAACGCGCCGCCGGTGGCGCCGTGGCGTCGAACGACGACGTGGGAAATGATCCGGACAGCGCGCTCAAGTTCAACGTCCCGGCCGACGGCGAGTACGTGGTGGTCGTCAAGGACATGCTCAATCGCGGCGGCCCGCGATTCGTCTATCGCGTCGAAATTACCCAGGCCCAGCCGGCGCTGTCGCTCAGCCTGCCCGAGCTGCGCCGCTATGAAGACATTGTGCTGCCGGTGCCGCAAGGGAACCGGATGGCCCTGATGATGAGCGCCCAGCGCCGCGATTGCTCGGGCGATGTGGCCGTGACGCTCAAGGATCTGCCGCCTGGCTTCAAAGCCGAAGTCGTGCCGATGCCGTCCAACCAATCACAGACGCTGTTCTTGGTCTCGGCGGCGGACGATGCCGCGATTGGTGGTGGACTGGTTGACCTGACTGGCCAGTTGAAGACCAAACAAGGCGACAAGGACGTGACCATCGACGGCCACCTGGAACAGTTGAGCATGATGGTTCGCGTGAACAACAACCGCGTCCTGTTCGGCCGCACCGAAACGCGGATGGCCACGGCCGTGATTCGTCCGGTGCCGTTCCATCTGGAAATTGTCGAGCCGAAGGTTCCGCTGGTCCGCAACGGTTCGATGGAACTGAAGGTTCGCTGCGTTCGCGACAAGGACTACAAGGCCCCGGTCACCATGCGAATGGTTTACAACCCGCCGGGTGTCAGCTCGTCGGGCTCGGCCATGATCAACGAAGGCCAGACCGAAGGGATCATGCCGCTGACAGCCAGCAAGGATGCCCAGACCGGCGACTGGCGAATCGTGGTCGTCGGCTCGGCCGAGGTCGGAGGTCAACGGGTCGAAGTCGCCACGCAGATGGTGGTCCTGAAGGTCGAAGAATCGTTCTTTACCTTTGCCTTCAAGCCGATGGCCGTCGATCAGGGGAAGTCGACTGATTTCACCATCGACGTCGACGTGGCCCGCGAGTTCGCCGGCAAGGCAAAGCTCGAACTGCTGGGCCTGCCGGCGGAAGCCAAGGCCGAGCCGATCGAGTTCGACGCCCAGGCCGAAAAGGTAACGCTCAAGGTCGATACCACGGCCAAGACGCCGGGCGGCCGTCACAAGTCATTGATGTGCCGCGCCACGGTCATGCAAGACGGCGAGCCGATCATCCACATGCTCGGCCCCGCTGAGTTGCGCGTCGATGTGCCGCTGGTGAAGAAAGAAACAGAAAAGAAGCCGGCTCCCGCACCTGCGCAGAAGTCGAAGTAACACGAGGAGTTGAACGTGACTCGCATGGGATGGAATATCGCGCGCCCGATTTGTCTGGCGATTTGCGCTTGGGTTTTGCCTGCCGCGCTCGAGGCGGCCCCCACGATCACCAAGGTCGAGGTCTTTCCGCCGGAGTTGAATCTGACGACGTCGCGCGATCGGCAAAGCTTCGTCGTGGTAGCCGAGCGCAGCGACGGCGTGACACTCGACGTGACGTCCCAGGCCAAAGCCAAGCTGGCCGATGGCAAGATCGCGAAGATCGAAGGGAGCACCGTCCTGCCCGTCGCCGACGGCAGCACCAAGCTCGAAATCGAATTCAACGGCCACAAGGTCGAACGAGCGGTCTCGGTCAAGGAAGCCAAGACCGAACGCCCGGTCAGCTTCACGCTCGACGTGATGGCGGTCTTTACCCGCGCTGGCTGCAACACGGGTAGCTGCCACGGCGCGGCGCGCGGCAAGGACGGCTTTAACATGTCGCTGTTCGGCTTCGACCCGGCCGGCGATCACTATCGCATTACCCACGAGTTGGGCTTCCGCCGCGTGAACTTGGCCCTGCCGGCCGAGAGCATGCTGCTGGAGAAAGCCGACGGCTCGGTGCCTCACACCGGTGGCAAGCGGTTCGAGAAGAACAGCGATTACTACGCCACGGTCCTCCGTTGGCTTGAAGCCGGCGCGCCGAACGATGTGGGGCAGGTGCCCAAGGTGGTCCGCGTTGAGATTTATCCGCCGAGCGCGGTGCTTGAAGGGACCGGCGCCAAGCAGCGGTTCATCGCCCGGGCGGTCTACACCGATGGCACCGATCGCGACGTGACGGACCTGACGGTCTTCTCGTCGAACAACGAAACCTCGGCCCAAATGACGCCCGAGGGTGTGGTGACGGCGGCGGCGCGTGGCGAGGCCTTCATCATGGCCCGCTTCGACACCTTCTCGGTCGGATCGCAAGTGCTGGTCCTGCCCAAGGGTCTCGACTATGTAGCGCCGAAGATGCAGCCGGTGAACTACATCGATCAACTGGTGAACGCCAAGCTCGAAAAGCTGCGCATCCTTCCCAGCGAGCAATGCGACGACGCGACCTTCTTGCGTCGCATCACGATTGACCTGACCGGCTTGTTGCCCAGCGAGCAAGAGTTCCTAGAATTCACCGCCGACAAGGATCCGCAAAAGCGGGCCAAGCTGATCGATCGCTTGTTGGAACGCCGCGAGTTCTCGGAACTGTGGGCGATGAAGTGGGCTGAGATTCTGCTGGTGCGCTCAAACAACCAGATCATGCAGCCCAAGGGGATTTACCTGTATTCCAAGTGGCTGACCGACCAGATTCACCAGAATCGGCCAATCGACAAGATCGTCCATGACCTGTTGGCGTCGAGCGGCAGTTCGTTCGCCACTCCGGCCACCAATTTCTACTTGGCCCAGCCCGATGCGCTGAAATCAGCCGAGAACGTGGCCCAGGTGTTCATGGGCATTCGCACCCAGTGCGCCCAGTGCCACAACCATCCGTTCGATCGCTGGACGATGGACGACTATTACAGCTTTGCCTCGTTCTTCACCCAGGTTGGCCGCAAGCAGGCCGAAGACCCGCGCGAGTACATCATCTTCAATCGCGGTGGCGGAGAAGTGAATCACCCAGTTGTCAAGAAGGCCATGCCCCCCAAGTTCCTCGGCGGCCCGACTCCGGCCGTGGCGGGTAAGGATCGCAGGCAAGTGGTCGCTGACTGGCTGGCCTCGGCGGACAATCCGCTGTTTCCCACCAGCGTGGCCAACCGGATTTGGGAACACTTCTTCGGCATGGGGGTCGTCCAGCCAGTGGACGACATCCGCGTTAGCAACCCGCCCAGCAATCCCGAACTGTTCAACGCTTTGGGCGACCAATTGGTGAAGTACAACTATGACATGAAGCAGTTGGTTCGCGATATTTGCAATTCGCAGGCGTACCAGCGGGCGACTCAGCGGAACGCCAGCAACGAAGACGACGAAAAGAACTTCGCCCACGGCAACATCCGCCGCATCAAGGCCGAATGCCTGTTGGACTGCATCAGCCAGGCGACCGAAGCGCCCGAGCGGTTCCGGGGCCTGGCCCAGGGTTCGCACGCGACCGAGATTCCGGACGGCGCGACGAGCAGCTACTTCCTGACCACGTTCGGCCGCTCGACGCGCGAGACGGTTTGTGCCGCCGACGCCAAGACCGACCCGACGCTGTCCCAGTCGTTGCACCTGATCAACGGCGCCACGGTCGAAGGCAAAATCGCCGCCGGCGGCATCATCACCAAGATGTTACAGGCCAAGAAGGCGCCGGCCGAGATCATCGACACGATGTACATTCGCTGCCTGACGCGGCGCCCAACCGAGGAAGAAAAGTCTCGCTTGCTGGCGATGGTCGGCGAGAAGGACCAGGCCCAAGTGCTGACCGACGTCTTTTGGGCGCTGCTGAACTCGCGTGAGTTCCTGTTCAACCACTAAACCTGCCCGTTCATCCTACCTGTTCGACCAATCAAGCGTCGCCCGACGGCGAAGTTTGAGGAGTATCCGATTCGATGTTGTTCGCCGCCCAGACGATGCGACATGCTTGCTTAATCGCCACCTGGGGCCTGCTGGGGCTGGCCGCTCCGGCCGCGATGGCCGAAGACGCCAAGCCCGCCGGCGACAAGCCCAGGGTGACTTTCACCGAAGTCCAGGCTGTCTTCCGCGAGCATTGTTACACCTGCCACAACCAGGATCAGGCCAAGAGCGATTTGGCGCTCGACTCGTATGCGTCGACCATGCGTGGCGGCGCTGGCGGCGACGTGGTGTTTGCCGGTGACTTGGACAATTCGCGTTTGTGGACCCTGGTGTCGCATAAAGAAGCACCCAAGATGCCGCCGGAGCAGGACAAGCTGCCCGAGGCCAAGCTGAACATCATCAAGCAATGGATTCTGGACGGCGCGCTCGAGAACCCCAACTCGAAGATCAAGACGGCCAAGAAAAAGAACCTGGAACTGAACGCGACGGCTTCGATGCAAAAGCCCGCAGGTCCGCCGCCGATGCCCGAGCAGGTGTTCCGCCAACCGCTCGTGGTTTCGGCCCGGCCCGGCGCGATCACCGCCCTGGCCGCCAGCCCTTGGGCCCCCCTGGCCGCCGCCGCGGGCCAGAAGCAGATTTTGCTGTTCAACACGGACAAGGCCCAGATGATTGGCGTGCTGCCGTTCGCCGAGGGTGTGCCGCAAGTGTTGCGGTTCAGCCGCAATGGCTCGTTGCTGCTCGCCGCCGGCGGACGCAATGGCCAATCGGGCCGCGTCGCGCTGTATGACGTGAAGAAGGCCGAGCGCGTGACCGAGATCGGCGACGAAGTCGACACGGTACTCGCCGCTGATATTAGCCCTGACCAGACGCTGGTCGCCCTGGGTGGCCCGCGCCGGATTGTGCGCGTGTACGACGTTTCGGATGGCGAGATGGAATACGACCTGCGCAAGCATACCGATTGGATCTACGCCGCCGAGTTCAGCCCCAACGGCAAGTACCTGGCCACGAGCGACCGCAGCGGCGGCATTCTGGTCTGGGAAGCGAAGACCGGGCGCGAATACCAAAACCTGGCTGGCCACACCAACGGCGTCGGCTCGTTGAGTTGGCGGGCCGACGGCAAAATCCTGGCCAGCGCCAGTGAAGACGGCACGATCAAGCTTTGGAACGTCGACGAAGGCAAACCGATCAAGAGTTGGGGCGCTCACAGTGGTGGCGCCACGGCGGTGCAATACACCCGCGATGGTAAACTGGTCAGCGGCGGCCGCGATAAAAGAGTGCAGTTTTGGGACGAAAACGGCAAGTCGTTGCGGGCCTTCCCGGCCATGGCCGATCAGGTACTGGAAGTGGCGGCCGCCTATGACAACCACCGCGTGTTGGCGGGCGATTGGACCGGCGAGATTTGCATTCTCGAAACCACCGACGGCAAGTTGTTGGCCTCGTTCCAACAAAACCCGCCGACGCTCGATGTGTTGGTTCAGCGTGAGACGGATCAGATTGCGACCCTGACCGCCGAATTAAAGAAGGCCGAAGATGCCGTCGCCGGCGCCAAGAAGCCGGTCGATGACCATGCAGCCGCCTTGAAAAAGGCGGAAGCTGACGCCGCAAGTAACGCCGCCGCAAGTAAGAAGCTCGAGACGGAACTGCCGCAGCTTGAAGCCAAAATGAAGCAAGCGGTCGCCCAGATCGAAGCGCTCCGCAAGCAGCAGAACGAAGTCGAGCCGCAACTTCGCTCGGCTCAAAACGATGCCAAGAAGTCGCAAGTAGCCCTGGCCGACCAGGCCAAGAAGCTGGAGCAGGCTCAAAAGGACAGCAAGCCGACCGAGGAACTGGCCAAGGCGAAGGACGCTGCTGACAAGGCCAGCAAAGCCGCCGAGTCGAAGTTGGCCGACTCGCAAAAACGCTTGGACGGCGTGCGCAAGCAGATCGCTGACATCACCGAAGCTCGATCGGCAATGCAGAAGGACCGCGAGTCCAAGGTGGCCGTGGTGAAGCCGACCAAGGACCAGGGAGTCGCCCTGAAGGCCACGCTCGAAAAGTTGAACAAGTCCAAGCCCGAGGTCGCCAAGGCCTTGGCCGAGCGCGAGGTGGCGCTGGCTGGCCTGCGTGAACGTCTGGCGGCTGCCAAGGACGCCCTGGCCCGCACTCAGACCGAGCGGGCAGCCTACGACGCCGTGAAGAAGCAGCAACAAGCCAGTGTGGCCAAATAAGTTCGACGCTGCTGTCACAGCTAGTATTGACCGGAACCTAGCACTTCGATGGCGCAACGCAGGCGGTGCTAGCGTTGCCATCATTTCACACCGTGGCCGAGGTGTGGCTCCGCCTCATCGTCGCCGACTCTCTATTTTCGCGCCAGTCGCTCTTCAGGCCGCGAATTGCGGCCCCCCAGATTGACCAGACGAACATGGCAATCTGTATCGAATAGAACGATCTTAACGATTTTTCAAAGTTTGCCGGCTCTCCACGCCGATCTTCTAGTTGCCTGAAACTCCGACCGGGGGTTTGCGCGCAGGGTCTTCACCCAGCCAGCAAACGCGGAGCGTCAGGCCAAGGCCGTGCTCGCCGGGTAGCGGAATGCTTCCGCCGCTCCAGAACGTGCGACGCGGGAGAGATCGAAGTTGCCTTCGCAGGACCGGTAAACCTATGAAGCGGCGTCTCCATCAACGCATTGTCGTTTCCATCATGCTGCTCGCGGCTTTGGCCCAAGGCTGTTCGCCTTCGCGGCCATTCTATTTCCGCGACGACGGCGACATGTCGCACTATCTGGGCGTGGCCACCAAAGTCGAGTATCCCGACACCAAGACGGATACTCTTTTGGAAGTTACCCGCAGCCAGGCGCCATTGACCGTCAGCAACAGCGAAACTCGCGAGGTCTGGGATCTGACTTTGCAAGATGCCATTCAATCCACGCTGGGCAACAGCAAGGTCATGCGTTCGCTCGGCGCCCAGGCGTTCATCTCGCCCTCGCTGGCGGGTGGCAGCCGGTTCGGCGACCCGACCCGTTTGACCACGGCGCCGGCGACCGTGCAGACCACCTTCGGCCCGTCGATCGTCGAGAGCAATCCGCAAACGGGCGTGGAGGCGGCGCTGTCGCAGTTCGACGCCCAGTTTTCGAGCAACACCTTCTGGCAGAAGAACGACCGCCCCCAGAACTCGGTCGTGGCCATCAACGGCGTCGTCTTCCAGCCGGCCATTTACCAGCAAGACTACGCGCAACAGACCAACCAATTGTCGAAGAAGACCGCGACCGGCGGCACCGCTTACTTGCGCAACCATACGTACTACGACATGAATAACTCGGGCACCCTGCAGTTCCACAATGTCTGGCAGCCGGACATTGAAATGGAATTCGACCATCCCTTGCTGCAAGGGGCCGGCGCCCAGTTCAACCGCATTGCCGGTCCGAACTCCACTCCCGGCAACTACACCGGCGTGGAAATTGCCCGCATCAATCACGACCAATCGGTGGCCGACGTCGAAATTGGCGTCCGCAACCTGGTCCAGGAAGTCGAACTGACCTACTGGCGCCTGTATTACAACTATCGCGATCTCGACGCCAAGGTTGCCGGCCGCGACAGCGCGTTGGCCACCTGGCGGAAGATCTACGCCCTGTACCGCGCCGGCTCGCGCGGCGGCGAAGCGGAAAAAGAGGCCCAGGCTCGCGCCCAATACTTCCTGTTCCGCAGCCAAGTCGAAGGGTCGCTCAGCGATCTGTACACCAGCGAAAACCAACTGCGGTACATGATGGGTCTGGCCCCGACCGATGGCCGGCTGATTCGTCCGGCCGACGAGCCCACCACGGCTCGCGTGGTGTTCGATTGGCAAGAGATCAACTCCGAAGCCATGATGCGCGCACCAGAACTGCGCAAGCAGCGCTGGTTCATCAAGCAGCACGAACTGCAATTGATTGCCGCCAAGAACTACCTCTTGCCCCAATTGACTACCCAGGCCTTATACCGCTGGCGCGGCCTGGGCAACAACCTGCTCAACAGCAACCAGTTCACCGACAACCGCCTGGGCCAGAATGTTCCATTCGGCAGCGCCTGGGGGAGTCTGCTCGGCGGCAACTACCAGGAATGGCAATTGGGCGTGAACTTCCAAATGCCGCTCGGCTTCCGCCAAGGTCTGGCCGCGGTGCGGAATGAACAACTGCAATTGGCGCGCGAGCGAGCTATCCTGCAAGATCAGGAACTCGAAGTCTCGCACCAATTGACCAACGCCATTCGCAACCTCGACCGGTTCTATGCCTTGTGCCAGACCAACTTCAACCGCCGCGTCGCCGCCGAACGACAGGTGACCGCCGTGCGGGCCGCGTACGACGCTGGCACCGTGACGCTGGACCTGTTGCTCGACGCCCAGCGCCAGTTGGCCGACGCCGAAAGCACCTATTACGACGTGCTGGCCCTGTACAACCAGACCATCTCGCAGGTTCACACTCGCAAGGGTTCGCTGTTGGAATACAACGGCGTCTACCTGTCGGAAGGCCCCTGGGCCGACAAGGCTTACGTCGATGCTCGCAAGCGGGCTCAAAATCGCGACTCGGGCATGTTCATCAACTATGGCTTCACCCGGCCCAACGTGGTCAGCCGTGGAGCGATCAACCAGTTGCCTGGCGTGAACCTCGGTTCGCCGCCGTCGGCCCAGCCAACTCCGGCCACCGAGCAACCCGCCGCCGAACAGGTGGCGCCGCCGCCGGCTTCGCCAGCCCCAGGCCAGTCGACCAGCATCAACCGCTTGGGCCGCGGCGAAGGCGTTGCAGCCGCTGGCGTGGCTGGCCAAAATGTGCCAGCGATCGCCTCGGTGTGGCAACCAGTCGCCCAGGTGGCTCGAAAAGCCGTGGCCGCGCCCCGTCGCCAAGGGATCTTCGACAAGCCGTTCACCGAGCCCGGATCACGACATGCCCAAGACGCGCATCGTACGACTGGTCGAGCTAATCAGCTTGTTGCAAGCCGGCCCGGGTCACACCGCCAGTTCCTTGGCGCGTGAATGCGGCGTCAGCCGCCGGACAATCTTTCGCGACCTGGAAATCTTGCGCCAGGCGGGCGTGCCGCTCGAGTTCAACGACGATCGCCAGCGCTACCACGTGCCCGGCGCGGTCTTGCTTCCGCCCACCAATTTCACGCCCCAAGAAGCGCTGGCCCTGTTGACCATTTGTCAGGAATTGGGCAATTCGCGAGGCATCCCCCTGTACGGCGCGGCGCGCTCGGCCGCGGCCAAGATCGAAAGCTCGCTGCCATCGCCCCTGCGCGACGAGCTGCGGGAAGCGTCCCGTGCCGTGCGAATCAGGCTCGGGCCGGTCAATCCGCTGGCCGAGCGGCACGATCATTATGACAAATTGTTGCAAGCCACCCAGCGGCGCAAAGCGGCGCGGATCACCTACGACAGCCTAGCCGAAGGGGAACGCATCGGCACCAAGCTGTTCCCATATCAACTGTTCTTCAATCGCCGCAGTTGGTACGTCGTGGGCCGGTCGAGCCTGCACCGCGCGATCCGCACCTTCAATATCGGCCGCATCTGCGCGCTGGAACTCCTGGACGAATCGTTTCGAGTGCCGCGCGGCTTCAACGTCGATCAAATGCTCGGCAACGCCTGGAATCTGATCCCCGAGCCCGGCCCCGACGAGCATGTGACCGTCCGCTTCGACAAGCTCGTGGCCCACAACGTGGCCGAGGTGCTCTGGCACAAGACGCAACGCCTGGAATGGCGAGCCGACGGGACACTTGACTTCCACGCCCAGGTCTCGGGGCTGCACGAAATCTCGTGGTGGATCCTGGGCTATGCCGATCACGCCCGAGTGATTCGTCCGCGGCGGTTGCGCGAGATCGTCCTCGAACGAGGACGCAAGTTGCTCGACAAATACGCCACCTCCAACGGCGATGGCGAAGCGGCCGACGCCTGACGCGCGGCGCGACGATCAGGTACAATGCTCGCAGGTCGCGAGCGTCGCGAGATTCGTTCCTTGGTTCCTGACTCTGGCCGCGCATGTTTCTTTCGCTCGATGGCGTTGACGGAGCCGGCAAGAGTACCCAGCTCAAGCTGCTGGCCGGCTGGCTGGCCGCGCGCGGCGAGTTGGTCACTTGCCGCGACCCGGGCAGCACGGAACTAGGCGAAGCGGTGCGAGAAATCCTGCTGGGGACGCACGACACCCCGATCGGCCGACGCGGCGAAATGCTCCTCTACATGGCGGCCCGAGCGCAAATGGTCGAACAGGTCATTCGCCCGGCTTTGGCCCGCGGAGCGACGGTTCTTTCCGACCGGTTTCTACTGGCCAACGTGGTCTATCAGGGACACGCGGGCGGGCTGCCACCGGCTGAAATCTGGAACGTCGGGCTGACGGCCACCGGCGGCTTGCTGCCCGACTTGAACATCGTGCTCGACTTGCCGATCGAAGTGGCCCGGTCCAGAATCAATCGCTCGCTCGATCGCATGGAACAACGTGGCGAAGCCTTCTTCGCCGCCGTACGCCAAGGCTTCCTGGCCGAGGCGGCCGAACATCGCGACTCGATCCGAGTGATTGACGCCTCGAGCAGCGTCGACGAAGTGCAGGGCGCGATTCGCCGCGAGATCGAAGCGCTGCCGGCCTGGAATCGCTAATCGAATTACAGCAGGAATCCAACCGCCATGTGGCTCGACATTGAAGGACACGACGAGGTTGCCGAGCAGTTCCGCCGCATTCTCGCGCGCGGGCGGTTGGCCAGCACGTTCCTGTTCGTCGGTCCCGCGGGCGTCGGCAAACGAACCTTCGCGCTGCGCTTGGCTCAAACCCTAGTCTGCCAAGAGCGCCGGCCCGAGTTGCTCGATCCCTGCGGCAAGTGTCCCAGCTGCGTGCAAATCGTGGCCGGGACGTATCCCGACCTGCTGCAAGTCGGCATGCCGAAGGAAAAGAACTTCATCCCCGTTGAGCTGATCGTCGGTCGCCAGGAACACCGGATGCAGGAAGGGCTCTGTCACGATATTTGGCAGAAGCCCCTGCCCGGTAGTCGCCGCATGGCGATCATCGACGACGCGGACTTTTTTAACGAGGAAGGGGCCAACGCGCTGCTGAAAACGCTCGAAGAACCTCCGCCCGGCGCGATCGTGTTTCTGATCGGCACCAACATCGAGCGCCAGTTGCCGACGATTCGCTCGCGGTCCCAGATCATCCGCTTCCGACCGCTCGCGCCGGACGTCTCGGCGCGCGTATTGATGAAGACGGGCCGCGCACCCGACGCGGCCACCGCTCGCCAGTGGGCCGAGTTGGCCAATGGCAGCTTGGACGCCGTCGAGACACTGGCCAGCGAAGACTTGCAGCGGTTTCGCCAGCGCTGGCTCGAATTGCTCGCGGCCGCCCCGTTCGATCAACTGACCGCCGCCAAGATGCTGTTGGCCTACGCCGACGAAGCGGGCAAGGAAGCCTCGGCCAAGCGCGAGCGGATTCGCCCCGTGTTCGAGATAACCACCGATTTCTTCGCGGCTGTTTCGCGGCGGCTGGTCGGCGGACCAGCCAGCGGTGCGCCCCTGTTGACCAAGGCGGCGGCCGACGCGGCCTTGGCCTGGCCCGACGAAGAGCTGGCGGCGTTGTGCGTCGAGCGCACATTGACGGCGCGCGAAACTTTGGACCGTTTCATCAATCAGGCCAACGTCATCGAATGTTGGCTGGACGACCTGGCGCGCGAACAGTCCGCCGTCCTGGCAAGGTGAGCCCATGCCGCGCTTCGTCGTGCTGCGTCACGAGCTACCGGCTAGCTCCGGCCGACCATCGCATTGGGATCTGATGTTCGAAGTCGGTGGCGTGCTGCGAACCTGGGCCATTGAAACTTTGCCCGATGTCGTTGTTCCCGCCCCGGTCACGGCATTACCTGATCATCGCCTGGTATATCTCGAGTATGAAGGTCCGGTGTCAGACGACCGCGGCAGCGTCATCCGCTGGGATGCCGGCCAATACGAAGTAATCGCCGACGAGGCAAATCACTTTGCCGCTCGCCTAATTTGCCAGAAACTGCTCGGAAAGGTCGAGCTTACTCGAGCCGCGGCGGATGCAACCCACTGGACCTGGCACTATCGGCCGGGTGCCGCGCCCGACTGAGGGACTGCCGGCGCGTTGTTCGTTGCGGCGGGCTTGTTCGCCGGCAATGTCTCGCCGGCCAGCCAGAGTTCGCCCTGCTTGAATTCGCAGGCGTCGAGCTGATAGTGCGAATCCTGCTGGGCCAGCAGCGCCTTCAGGTCCACCAGCGCCACCGGATCGCCATGCTGCGTCCGCCATTGAGTCGGCAGTTGCCATTGGTTGGTGAAGCGCGTCACTTCCTCGACCACCGACGTTAGGGGCAGCGGAATGGCACCGGCTTTCAGGCCGCGTAGGCGGATGGACAACACGTTCGGCTCGGCCACATGGACATCGACGATCACCGAGATCACCGCCGGCCCCCCCGGCGCGTCGGCATAGCGACAAGCCAGTCGCGCCTCGCCAGGAACGATGCGCACCCGCGGGTCGGACACTCCGGGGGGAATATTCCGCGCGTGGTTCTTGGGCAAGTCGACCGCCAGCCAGCCGTTGATCTCGTCGGCGGTGATCACCGCGCTCCAGCGGCCCGGCTTGCGCGCCTGGCTGGCCAGCCCCGTGGCCTGGGCCAGCATGGCGTCGCTGGCTTTCTCTTGCTCGATGGGTTCGCGATCGAGCGCCTTGGCATAGAAATCGGGCTCGTGCCGCAGCGCGAACCAGCCGCTGGCCGCCGCGATCAACAGCCCGACAACCACCAAGGCCACGATGATGAACAGCTTCCGAGCCATCGCCTGACCGCCGCTCCTTTGACACTCTTTCCGAACGAATCAGCCTCGCTAGCGACAACGCAGCAGCGCGTACTTCTTCTTGCCGGTTCGCAAGACAATGACTGACTCGCTGGCCAGATGTTCGCGCGTCAATTGCAAGTCGTGTCGGTCGATCCGGCGATTGTTCACGTAGGCGCCCCCTTGCTGCACCGTGCGACGGGCCTCACCGTTGCTGCTGGCCAGGCCGGCTTTCACCAGGGCTTCCAGAATGCCCAGTCCCGGCGCCGCCAGCGCCGCCGCCGGCAACTCGTGGCTCGGCACGTCGGCGAAGATTTCGTTCAACTCGGCATCGCTCAACGAGCTGATCTCCGCGCCGAACAGAATCTCGGTTGCTCGCTTGGCCCGTGCCAATCCTTCCTCGTCGTGAACCATCCGGGTCAATTCTTCGGCCAGTCGGCGTTGGCTCTCTCGGGCCGCGGGGTTCGCGGTGCGAGCGGCGTCGAGCGTTTCGACTTCGCCCCGCGAAAGATCGGTAAAGAACCTTAAACACTTGCCGCAGTCGGCGTCGTCGACGTTGATCCAATACTGGTAGAACTGAAACGGCGAAGTCCGCTCGGCAGCCAGCCACAGCGCGCCCCCTTCGGTCTTGCCCATCTTGGTGCCGTCGCTCTTGGTCAACAGCGGCGACGTGATGCCAAACAGTTGCACCCCGTGCATCCGGCGGCCAAGGTCGATGCCCGCCGTGATATTCCCCCACTGATCGCTGCCGCCGACTTGCAACTCGCAGCCATATGTGCGGTTCAGATGCACAAAGTCGTAGGCTTGCAGCAGCATGTAGCTGAACTCGGTGAAGCTCAGGCCCGAGTCGCTCCGCTCCAATCGCGCGCGAACCGAATCCTTGGCGAGCATGACGTTCACCGGAAAGTTCTTGCCGACGTCGCGCAAGAACTCCAGGTAGCTGAACTTGCCGATCCAGTCGAAATTGTTGACCAGCAGCGCGCCCGACGCACCGTTGCCAAAATCGAGGAAGCGGCGCATTTGCTGCTCGATACTCGAAACATTGTGCCGCAATTGCTCGAGCGACAGCAGATTGCGCTCGTCGCTCTTGCCGCTGGGGTCGCCGATCATCCCCGTAGCGCCGCCCACCACGGCGATCGGTCGATGCCCGGCTTGCTGAAAACGGCGCAGAATCGTCAACGCCACCAGGTGCCCCACGTGCAAACTGTCGGCCGTCGGGTCGAAGCCCGCGTAAACCGTCCGGCTTTTCTCCAGCAGCCACTTGGCCAGGTGCGCATCGTCAGTCGTCTGGTGAATCAGTCCGCGCCAGCGCAGCTCGTCGACAATATCCATGCCACTCATCTTGTCGTGTCACCTATCGACCGGCCGCACAGCAGCCAGCCTTCCTTGAATTCAATCAATGCCAATATTGCGCCTTCGCGCGCTCAGCGCCACTTGTCATCGTCGGCAAAGGGATGAAACGGCCCCAATCCCTTGGGCTTGGGCAACGCCTTGAGCACCTGCTCGGCCAGGCGCAAGTCTTCTTGGGTCGTGATCTTCAAATTCATTGACGAACCTTGCACCATCGCCACGTGCTGACCCAGCCGTTCGACCAACTGGGCATCGTCGGTGGCCTTGAAACCAGCCCGCCGGGCATAGGCGTCGATCAGCAATTGTCGGCGGAACACCTGAGGCGTCTGGGCCTCCCACAAGTAGTCTCGCGAGACGGTTTCCGCGATCTGCTGATCGCTATTCACCCGTTTCAGCGTGCTCGACACCGGTACTCCCAGGACAGCCGCGCCATGCTTTTCAGCCGCGGCGAAGACTCGGTCAATCCACACGCCGGCCACGCATGGCCGAGCCGCGTCGTGGACCGCTACAAAGTCGATGTCGCTTTGGACCTTGGCCAGGGCATTTTGAATCGAATCGGCCCGCTCGGCGCCGCCGTTCACGACCTCAATGCCCAGGATCATCACATTGGCCTGAAACTTGGTCTGAAACTCCTCGCGGTCCTCGGGGGCGATCACCAACAAGACCTGCTTGACATCATCCCGGTTCAGGAACCGCTCGGCCGAATGGAGCCAAACCGCCTTGCCCCCCAGCGGGGCGAAGGGCTTTTTGTAGGTCTTGTCGCGGAACCGGCTGCTTTGACCGGCGGCCGGCAAAATGACGGCAAACGTGGCGGCCATCGGCTTCACCCAGGCGTAACAAGCGTCGTACGTGCGTAAACTGCTCACATTGTCAGGATTCGCCCCGGCGAGTCAATCAAGCCTGGGCCGCTGGCTTGCCGGCAAATGGGCGATTGGCAGGCGATTTCTTGATATAAAAGGGGCTCGTTGACCGTCGCAATACGGATGCGCGTTGTCTATCGGCATTCGATAGGCAAGCACCTCGACTGGGAACCGCCACGCATGCCGACCGGATCGCACCAGCCCGAGCCCCTCCACGATTCGGCCGACGCCCATCGTCGCTGGGTGCTCGACTGTGTCGATCAGTTCGAGCAGCCGCTGACCCGCTTTGCTCAGCGACTGACCGGTGACTGGGAATCGGCGCGCGACGTCGTCCAGTACGTATTCCTCCGGCTTTGCGAGCAGCAACGCCACACCATCGGTAACATCGCGGCCTGGCTCTACACGGTCTGTCACCATCGGGCGATCGACTTCCGCCGCAAAGCCCTCCGACTGGTGCAGCTCGAAACGGACACTTCGGCCGATTCGGGCCACGCCGACATGGCCGTTTGTAGCCGCGAGCCCGACCCACACCTGACGGCCGAGGTTCACGACAGCAGCCAATGGCTGGCCCGGCTGATTGACCTGTTGCCCGAGAAGCAGCGACAGGTGGTTCACCTCTGGTCCGTAGGTTTTGCCTATCGCGAGATTGCCCAAGTCATCGGGCACGATGAGCCGTACGTCCGGGTGCTCATGCACCGGGCCTTGCTACAGATGCGTGCCGACCCCGAGGTGGCCCAGTGGCTGGGGCAAAATGCAACCCTGGAAACGTGAACTTGGGTGAAACGAAACGGCCCTTGGGCCGTCATCAGGGGCAGGGGAACTCAATCGACGGAACTATTGAATCAGGTGGGCTGACGGACAGTCTCTAAGTATCGAAAAGAACTGGGTAATGAGCGACCGTGACGTCTTACAAACCGCGTTAGCACTTGGTCAGCTTGATCCCGCCGAGCGGGCCGAGGCTGAACGTCTGCTGACCGGCAACCCCGACGGGGTTGCCGTGACCGAGGCGATCTCGCGCTTGGCGGATGAACTACGACGCCAGCGGCGGACAGAGCCGCTCCCCCGGGCAAGTTCCTCGCTGCGCAATCTGATCGCAGCGCGACTGGCCGAGCCAACTCGTGCCGTCGCCCTGACATTGATGCCCGACAAGCGTTCTCGCTTTCGTCGGCCCGCGCTCGTCGCCGGGCTGACCGCTTCGCTGCTGTTGAACCTCGGTGCGCTTTGGTACTTCGCTGCGGCGGCCCGAGCGCCAGTTGCTGACAACGCAGATCAAGCATTAGTGGCAACCGTTGACGCCAACCCCGTGATTGGTTCACGGTCACGCACAACTAACGAGATGGCGGTTAGCCAGGACCGGGCTGATACGGACGCAGCGTCCGTGCTCATCGACCTGCGCGAAGCGACCGTGGCGGCGGGGGACGAGCGTAAGCCAGATCACGACACTTCGGTCGCGATGGTTCGCGACCTGGTAACACACGGCGCGCAGCTGATCGGCGAGTTGGAACTTGCCTTGCCGCGCGAACGCGCCAACTGGAATCGCTCGGCGGAATACTTACACGATCTGACACCAGTGCTGAACCAGCCGATCGCGCAACACTCGGCAGCCAGCTATCCAGCAGCAGGGGACAGCCTGCCGACGATCGCCAGTCGGCGAAACGTGATCGGTGTTGGGGCGATTTCAGCCTCGGTACAAGGCACCTCGACCGGGCCGACCGCTCGATTCGTCTCGGCACGGGGCGCTCCGCTGTTACTCAATGCGCTGCAAATTGGCGACGATTCGGTGCAACAGGCCATTCGCGAGCTGTCGACGGGCCGGTGGCCGGCTTCGTCGTCCATCGATGTTTCCCAATTCGTCAACCGCTTCGCGCAGCCAGCGGCGGACAAGAATCGAACTTTGAAAGGGACGCAGCGCAGCCGTGGTGTCAGCCTGTGGAGCGAGACGGTCGTCTGTCCCTGGCAACCGGCCCATCGATTGGTGATCGTCACGATCACGACCGATCCGGCATCAATCTCCGCGATCCCGTCGAATCGCGATTCGGTGCTGCATAACGTCGTGGCCGAAGTCGAAGTCAACGCCCCGCGCATCGCGGCGTTTCGCACGTTCTCGTCGCGCACGGCCCTGGTATCGGCCACGATGTTGCGCGATGAACGCTCGGTTTCGGTCGATCTGCCCGCCGGTGCGAGCACGACCACGGTTTACGAGCTAGTTCCGGCAACTGGCAGCTCGGTGCCGCTTAAGTACCAGGCGACGAGACAAGCTGCTCAGCAGCGTCCCGAGCTGATGACCGTGAAGGTCCACTTCACGCGCGGGGATCAAGCGACGGCGGAGAAGCGCGAGCTGGCCGTGATTGACGACGCCCGGCTGGTCCCCCAGGCGGCCCCGGTAACCCAGCGGGCGGTGACGGCCGTGGCGGCAGGCTTGCTGCTGCGGCACGAAGCGACGGTCGGCGCGCTTGGCTGGCGCGAGCTGTCGCGCTGGTGCCAGTCTCAAGAGGCCATCGCCCATCATCCCGCCGGCCGCGAATTGCTCGCGTTGGTGCAACTGGCCAGCAGCCTTCCTCGCCCACGCTAGCGTGCCCGGCTGGTCGGGGCGATTCTCCCCTGCCGCAAATGGCAAAATCCGCGTGAATTCCACGGCTTTTCACCGGCATGCTCAGTTCCCCCAGTCGCTGAAAGTGCCGTAGTCCTGGGCCTTCCGTTTTGATAACTTACGCCCCCTGTAGCCCTAGGCGAAAGCTACTCCGCGTCGACGCTTTGGAAGGCTCCTCTGATGGGTTTCTTGCCACCACTTACGTTGGTGTTCCTGCTGGCAATGACCGCTTATGCGGTAGCCACCCTGATGGCCATTGGTTGGCGTCGCGCGCGTTCGCGCTGGTTGGCCGAGCCTCACGACCTGAAGCGTTGGCCTTTAGTGACAATTCTGAAGCCGCTGCGCGGCATTGACGAACAGCTTGAAGAGAATCTGCGCTCGTTCGCCCGGCTCGACTATCCCGCGCTGCAAATCTTGTGCTGCAGCCGCGATCCCAAGGATCCTGGCCTGAATGTCGCCCGGCGCGTGGCCGCCGAGTTCCCCAACAGCCCGATCGAAATCGTGGCCGGCGCCGACGGTTACTCGGCCAACCCCAAAGTGCTGTTGCTTGAATGGATGCTGCCGCTGGCCAAGGGTCAGTTTCTGCTGATCAGCGACAGCAATGTACGCATCGAGCCGCAGGATTTGAAATTACTGGTCGCGGAAGCCCAGGAGCCGGAAGTCGGCCTGGTCTTTCAGCCGGTCGTGGGCCAAGGCGAAGAGACCGCGGCCGCGGCGATCGAGAACTTCCGCCTGTCCGAAATGGCGGCCACGGCCACCTTGCTGGCCAAGCACATGGCGGGCGTTGACGCGGTGATGGGCAAGGGAATCCTTATCCGCCGCGAAGCGCTCCATGACATTGGTGAGTTCAGCCAGTTGCGCGACGTGCTGGCCGAAGACTACCTGATGGGCGTGGCCATGAACCAGGCCGGCTGGCGCTGTAAGCTTTCGCTGGTGCCCGTGCGGGCGATTCACGTCAACTGGTCCTTTCAGGCTTCGCTCAGTCGTCACGTTCGTCACGCCTCGATGCGTTGCCGGCTACAGCCGCTGGCTTACCCATTGGAATGGCTTTCGAATCCGCTGGCGATCGCACTGGTGCCGTCGCTCTGGCTGGGCTGGCAGGGGCTGTGGTTCCTCGCCGCGGCCATGGTGCTCAAGGCAACCTGCGAATCCATCGCCATGCGATCGTTTCGCGGCAGGTGGCCGCAGTTGCGGTTCATTCCCTGCATGTGGCTGAAAGACTTCCTCATGGCCGGTATCTGGCTGGCCGGGCCCTTTAAGGGGCAGGTCAATTGGCGCGGCACACGCTACCGGCTGGCGATGGGCACCCGGCTGATACCGCTGGATGATGTTCCTACCGAGCCGACGACGATTCGATTCCCTGTACCGGCTGCCCCCGCGGCCGAGGAACACCGCCGCGCCGCTTAGCGCCTAGGCCGGACGACAACTCGCGACCACAGGCCGTTGAAACAAGACACCGAATCCGACCGAATTAGTTTGAGCATGCTTACCGCACAAAGACGAATTGATAGTCGCCACGGCACCGGTCGCCCGCCGCACCGCGTTGATTTGCATAACACCGATCTTCAGAACGCCGAGCCAGATTGGCCCACGACCGAAGCGCAAGTGGCGACGGCCGACGTCGCACGGCGCAGGCCCTGGTCGTTCCGTGCCCGTGGCTGGGCCGGCGGGTTGGCAATTCTGGCGGCTTCGCTGGCCGTGCTGGCTTCGACAGCGCCGTTTCCACGCTCGGGCCGCTGGAGCGACATCGCCTGGGACGCGGCCGCCTGGTCGATGTTCCTGGCTGGGCTGACGTTCCGCTTTTGGGCCACGTTGTATGTGGGGGGCCGCAAGTCGCACTTGGTGGTTTGCACCGGGCCGTACTCGATCTGCCGGCATCCGCTGTACGTTGGCACGTTCTTGATCTGGCTGTCGGCCGCAGTGTTCCTCCATAGTGTTACCTTCGCCGTGGGGATCATGGCGGCGATCGTGTTCTACATCGTCGGCACCATCCCTGCTGAAGAGTCGCAACTCGTCGCGTGTCTGGGGGCCGACTACGAAGCGTACATGCGGCGGACGCCGCGCTTCTGGCCGCAGTGGCGCGATTTGCACCTGGGCGAAAAGCTGCTGGTCGACGTGCCTGCTCTTTCGGCCGAAGCTCGTCGCGCGCTCCGCTGGATATTCTTGCCCCTCTTGGCCGATTGCCTGGCCCAGTTGCAATTGCAACCTTGGTGGCCGCACGGCTGGTGGCTGCCCTAGGCCGCCAAATCTTGTGCGGCAAGCGCAGCGCCGCGCCCGGCGCTTTTGCCGACTTTTCCAGCCAAAACAGCCCGCGCCCACGTTCCGGTCGTACCGATCAGACAACCGGCGTCGAGCGCGATCTGGCAAAGTTTTCCCATTGCTCCAGCCAGGCATCCCCCGCTTGAAATTTCATGGGGTGACCGCGCCGCCTGGATCGAAGATACCGTGGTGCGAGACTTCGATTGCGATACGCTTGAACGTGATTCGCTCAGTTGGGAATCGGGGTGCGGTTACAAGGAGAACTTCGATCATGGGTGGCTGGCGGAATTGGCTGTTTCTGGACGAACGCGCCGAAGAAGTCCGCTTGCGCGTGACTCACTGGGAACATCGCGAGACGAGGCCGCAGCCGGCGTTCGCCGGGGCCGAGTGGCAATTTACCGAATTGCGCGCGATGATCGACGAACTGCACGAGACCGAAGAAGAGCTTAGGTACGCGGTGCGGTAGCTTGTCAGTGGTCATTTGCCCGTTGTCAGTTGCATTCAGATACGAGCTCAATGCTGGAATTGAGCGTATTGACTTCCAACAACTGACAACGGACCACGGACAACTGGCAAAAAGCAGCCACCATTCCACGCCGCCTCACTTCTTCAGCGGCACCGCGAAATCCCCCGCCATATCACGCCAAATGCAGTGGATATGATTGGCCGGGTTGCCGGCCGCGTCGGGCTGGACGTTGACG